>NZ_JBHVKN010000042.1:0-30797 GCF_042798075.1 Nocardioides sp. NPDC057772 | reverse complement strand
GCGAAGATGGCCGCGTCGGCCTTCGCGATCGTCTCGGCAGGCAACGGGGTGGCCCCGGCGGATCCCTGGGTCTCGACGGCGATCTCGACCCCGGCCCGCGCGGCCGCGGCCTGGAGGGCCTCGGCGGCCATGTAGGTGTGCGCGATGCCGGTCGGGCAGGCGGTCACCGCGACGAGCGAACGCTTCTTCTCAGGAGCCGCTTGCGGAGTCGTGGCCGGGCTCTGGGCGGCTGGCTGGTCGCCGACCGCGTCGAGGATGGTCCGGGCGGCCTCCTCGGCCGAGTCGGTCTCGCGCAGCATCCGGCCGAACTCGGGACGGGCAAGCGCCCGGGCCAGCTTGGTCAGGATGGTCAGGTGGGTGGCGTCGCCGCCCGCGGGGGCGCCGATGAGGAAGGCGAGGTCGGCCGGACCGTCCTTGGCGCCGAAGTCGACCGACGGCGAGAGGCGGGCGAAGGCGACCACCGGCTCGTCGACCCCGGACGTACGGCAGTGGGGGATCGCCAGGCCACCGGGGAGTCCGGTGGCCGAGACCTCCTCGCGGGCCAGAGCGTCGGCGACCAGCGCATCGAGGTCGGTGGCACGGCCGGAGTCGGCCACGCGCTGGGCCAGGGCACGGATGACGTCGTGCTTGTCGGTGCCGAGGTCGGCGTCGAGAGCGACGAGCTCGGGGGCGATGAGTGCGGACATCAGAGTCCTCCGGTGATGGGGTCGAGGTCGCGAACCGACACGAGATCGGCGCGGACCTGGGGTGGGGTGGGGAGGGTGGTGCCGGGGAGGCCGGCGGCTGCACTGCCGTACGCGACGGCGAGCCCGAGACGTTCAGGCGCGGAGAGTCCGCGCAGGTCGGCGAGGAGATAGCCGAACAGGGAGCTGTCGCCGGCACCGACCGTGCTGACGACCTCGGTCGGCGGCGGGGTGGCGTGCCAGGTGCCTTCGTCGGTCACCAGGACGGCACCGTTCGCGCCGAGCGTCGCGAGCACCGCGGTGACGCCGCGATCGACCAGCGTCCGGGCGGCGGACGCGGCGGCGGCCGGGTCGTCGAGGGAGTCGGACCCGGTGATCGAGGCCAGCTCCTCGGCGTTGGGCTTGAGCAGGTCGGGTGCACCGTCCGGGAGCCCTGCGGCGAGTGCCTCGAGGGGTGCCTCGCTGGTGTCGACGGCGATGCGGGCGCTGGTGGCACGGAGCGCGCTCACCACCTCGGCGTACCAGCCGGCAGGAGCACCGGGCGGCAGCGACCCGGCCAGGACGACCCAGCTGGCGAGCTCCGCCTCCTGGACGAGCCGGCCCGCGAGGGCGTCGAGCAGCGCCGGGGTCGCCGTGGTGCCGGGACCGTTGAGCTTGGTGGTGGTGCCGTCCGGCTCGGTCACGGTGGTGTTGATCCGCGGCCGGCCGGCGGGGCCGACCGTGACCACGTCGAGGCCGGTGGCTCGCAGCTCGGTGACCATCGGGTCGAGGTCAGGGCAGGGGACGACGGCGCGCGTCGCCACCCCGGCGGCGTACGCAGCGCCGGAGATGTTGACGCCCTTGCCGCCCGGCTGGGAGCTGGTCGCCGTGGCACGCAGCACCTCTCCGCGGCGCAGCGGGCTGGTGAGCATCACGGTGTGGTCGATGCTCGGGTTGGCGGTCAGCGTGACGATCATGCGATCCGCACCTCCAGGCCGCTCTCGCGCAGCTCGTCGGCGACGTCGTCGTCGATGTCGCTGTCGGTGACGAGGACGTCGACGTTGCCGAGCGCGGCGAAGCGCAGCGTGGTCTCCACGCCGATCTTGCTCGAGTCGGTCAAGCACACGACCCGGCGGGCGGCGTTGACCAGCGCCCGCTTGGTCGCGGCCTCCTCGTGGTCCGGGGTGGAGAGACCGTGGGCGAGGGTCAGCCCGTTGGTGGCGACGAAGCAGACGTCGACGCGCAGACGGCTGAGTGCGTCCACGGTCTCGGCGCCAACGGCTGCCTGGGTGGCCGGACGGACCCGGCCGGGGAGCAGGTGCAGCTCGATCTGAGGGCTGCCGGCCAGCATCGCAGCGACGGGCACGGCATGGGTGACCACCGTGAGCTGGTGGTCACGGGGGAGGGCGTGGGCGAACCTGCTGGTGGTCGTCCCGGCGTCGATGGCGATGGTGCCGCCGGCAGTGGGGAGAAGGTCGAGCGCGGCCTGGGCGATGCGGTCCTTCTGGGCGGTGAAGGTCTGCTCCCGCTCGCCGAGCGCGGACTCGAGCACGGCCATGGTCTCCACCGGCACCGCGCCGCCGTGCACCCGGCGGACCAGGCCGCGGCGCTCCAGCGTGGACAGGTCGCGGCGCACGGTCTCGGTGGTGACCTCGAACCGCTCGGCGATGTCGGCCACGGATATCCGCCCGCGCTCGGCGACGAGACGGGCCGTCGCGATCTGTCGCTCCTCGGCGTACATCGCGGCCTCCTTCAGGGGTCGGTGTGGTTTCGAGTGGATTTCGGGCCTGTGAATGCCCATATATGTTGTTTTATGCCCGAATGTGTTGACTCGTCAAGGGGTTAGGGCAGATATTTGTGGCCATGGTCACGTCTCACTCATCTGTCCTCTCCGGCACTCCGGTGGTCCCGGGGATCGTGCTGGCGCCCGTCCACGTGGTGCGGACCGAGGTCGATCCCGCCGCACTGGAGGCCTTCGAGCGGCGCGGCTTCGACCAACCCGAGGACGCCCTGGCGGCCTACGAGACGGCCGCCACCGCCGTCGCCGACGGGTATGCCCGTCGCGCCGAGACCGCATCGGGGGCCGCCGCGTCCGTGCTGAGCGCGAGCGCGGGCCTGGCCCGCGACAAGGGGCTGCGCGTCGCCGTCGAGAAGCACCTGCGTGCGGGCGAGGGACTGGTCGCCGCCGTCGGCGCTGCGGTGGAGCAGTTCGCCACGCTGTTCAGCGGGATGGGCGGCCTGATGGCCGAGCGGGTCACCGACCTGCGCGACATCGAGCGCCGGGTCCTCGCCCACCTCGCCGGCGAGCCCGAGCCCGGCGTGGACGTGCCCGAGGGGACCAGCGTGCTGGTCGCTGCCGACCTCGCGCCGTCCGACACCGCAGCCCTCGACGCGGCCCGGGTGGTCGCCCTGGTGACCGAGCGAGGCGGGCCCACCAGCCACACCGCGATCATCGCCCGCCAGCTCGGCATCCCGTGCCTGGTCGGCGTGGCCGGCGCGACCGGCATCGCCCCGGGCACCCTGGTGCTCGTCGACGGGCAGGCCGGCATCGTCGACCTCGAACCAGGCCCGGACGCCGCCGCCCGCGCCGAGGCCGACCTCGCCCGGCGCCAGGCGGTCGCCGCCTGGACAGGTCCGGGGCGCACCGCCGACGGCCACCCCGTCGCACTCCTCGCCAACGTCGCCGACGGCTCCTCCGCACGCGACGCGGCCGCCGGACAGGTCGAGGGCGTCGGTCTCTTCCGCACCGAGCTCTGCTTCCTCGACCGGCGCGAGGAGCCCACCGTGGCCGAGCAGGCCGACGTCTACGCCGAGGTGCTCGTGCCGTTCGCCGGCCGCGGTCACGTGGTCGTCCGCACCCTGGACGCGGGCTCGGACAAGCCGATCGCGTTCGCCACCCATGAGGGTGAGGAGAACCCTGCCCTCGGTGTACGCGGCCTGCGGCTCGCCGCCGACAACCCCGGTCTGCTGGAGCGCCAGCTCGACGCCATCGCGATCGCCGCCGAGCGCACCGGCGCCGACACCTGGGTGATGGCGCCGATGGTCGCCACCGTCCAGGAGGCGGCCGACTTCGCGGGACTGGTGCGCGTCCGCGGCCTCAGGCCCGGCGTCATGGTCGAGGTCCCGGCGGCCGCGCTGATGGCCCATCGGATGCTGGAGGTCGTCGACTTCCTCTCGATCGGCACCAACGACCTGACCCAGTACGCCATGGCCGCCGACCGGCTGGCCACCGATCTGGCCCACCTGACCGATCCCTGGCAGTCCGCGGTGCTGCAGCTCATCGCCATCACCGCCGAGGCGGGACGTACGGCCGGCAAGCCCGTCGGGATCTGTGGAGAGGCCGCCGCCGACCCGCTGCTCGCGCCGGTGCTCGTCGGCCTGGGCATCACCTCGTTGTCGATGGCTCCTGCCGCCGTGGCCGCGGTCGGCGCCCGGCTCGGGTCGGTGAGCGCCGGGCTGTGCGAGGACGCCGCCGAGGCAGCGCTCGGCGCGCTGTCGCCCGCGCTGGGCCGCGACGCGGTCGCGACGCTGCTGGGCTGATCGGTCCCCGTGCACACTGGGCTCATGCCCGCGCACTACGTGTTCGCCGAGACCTGGGAGCTGCCGCTGTCGCCGGAGGCGGTACGTGACGTGCTGCTCGACGTCGAGCACTACCCGCAGTGGTGGCCGCAGGTGCGGGCGGTGGCGAAGCTCGGTGAGGACGACGCGCTGCTGTTGTGCCGCTCGGCATTGCCGTACGACCTGGAGATCGTGCTGCACGCGGTCAGCCGCGACCTGCCCACGCTGGAGGTCGGTCTCGGCGGTGACCTGGACGGGTTCGCGCGCTGGACCCTGACACCGGCGGAGCGTGGGAGCCGGATGGTGTTCGAGCAGGAGGTCGTCGTACGCGGCCTGCTCGGTCTGGCCTCGGTCGCGCTGCGGCCGGTCCTGACCTGGAACCACCGGCAGATGATGCTCGGCTGTCGGAAGGGGCTGGTGGCCGCGGTCGGCTCCGCCTAGAGGGCGGAGCCCTTCTGGTATTCGGCCCAGGACAGGTTCCAGTCGCCGAAACCGTTGTCCCACTCCATCTTCCGGTCGGTGCCGGTGGTCTCGACGACGTCGCCGATGCGGGCCAGGCCGTAGAGCCAGGCGGCGTTGGCGGTGGAGAGGCCCGTGCAGCCGTGGGACACGTTGGCATAGCCCTGGGAGCCGGTGGACCACGGCGCGGCGTGGATGAACTCGCCCGAGTTGCTGATCCGCATGGCGTACTCCACGTCGTCGAGGGAGTAGTAGTCGCTCGAGCTTTGGTCGGAGATGCCGATGGTCTCCGAGCGCATCTCCTTGACGCGGTGCTTCTCGGAGATGACCTTGATCCCCGACCGCGTGGTGAAACCGGGCTTCCCGGTGGTGATCGGGATCGTACGCAGCAGCTTGCCGTTGCTGAAGACCTTCATCTGATGCGTACGCGCGTTGACCTTGAAGACGTGCGCGTCACCGACCTTGTAGGTGGCGGTGCGGCTGTGCTGGCCGTAGACGCCGCCGCCGGCGGAGGCGCCGTTGATGTCGAGGTCGACCTTGATCGTGGTGCCGGGCTTCCAGTAGCGCTGCGGACGGTAGCGGGCCTCGGTGTCGGAGACCCAGTGCCAGGTGCCGGTCTGCGCCGGGGTGGAGGTGACGTGCATGCGCTTCTCGAAGGAGGCGTGGTCCTTGACCGGGACGTCGAAGTAGACCGCGACCGGCATCCCGATGCCGACCTCGGACTTGTCGACGGGGACGATCGTGGCGAAGGTCTGCTGCGCCAGCGAGAGCGAGCGGGTGGTGAAGCTGCTGGTGACCTCGCCGGTCTCCCCGGTGGCGGTGACGGTGTAGCGCAGCGCCGGGTCGAGCAGGTCGTTGGCCGTCCAGGTCTTCTTGTCAGCCGACAGCGATCCCGGCACGGTGCGCCCGTCGGGCTTGGCGACCTTGACACTCGTGAACTCGCCCGAGGTCGCGGTCACCGTGACGGTGGTGTCGACCGGCACATCCTTGGCGCCGTCGGCGGGGGAGATCTGGGCGGTGAGGGCCTTCGGCGACGGCGACGCGGTCGACTCGCCCTTCGAGGCCGAGTCCGGGGTGTCGGGGATCTCGGAACAGCCGGAGAGGACGATCAGGGCCACCGAGGCCACGACGACAGGGAAGGAACGAACCCGCATGGGATAACTATGCGGTAGGCGGCAACCGAATTCTCGGCGTGTCCGCGCGTGTATTGAAGGTTGTGGTGTTGTCGGTGCCGCCACGTACGGTATCTGCCGATGAGTGACACTCGCGTCGAGGCGGCGTACGCCGGGGCTCTGGCCGCCTTCAAGAACCCGATGCTCGACCTCCTGCACGGCCGGTTCGCGCCGTTCGTGGTGGCGGTGCTCTCGGTGACCTTCACCTCCGAGCGGGCCGCGGTCCCGGTGGTGGACGCGCACGCCGAGATCGGCGACATGCTCGACCGGCTCCGGGCCACTGGCTACGCCGAGGGGGAGGGCGGCGAGGTGACGCTCCCGGTCGGCACGGCGCGTGACCTGTGCCGCCAGTGGGTGCGGGCCGGCTGGCTGCTGCGCCAGATCGAGGGCGAGGACGAGGTCTACCGGCTCTCCGCCCATGCGGTCGGCGCCCTGGAGATCGCTGGACGCGCGAGCGGGTCGCGGGCGCGGGTCTCCGAGTCGCGGGTCCGGACGCTGCTGGAGGCCGTCGAGCGGCTCGCCCAGGACGCCGACCCGGACGTGCTCACCCGGGTGGCCCGGCTGACCGAGGAGATCGCGCAGCGGCGCGCCGAGATCGCCCGGCTGGACCGCACCGGCGTGGTCGACACCGTCGACGACGACACCCTGCTCGAGCAGGCCGAGAACATCCTCCATCTGACTCGTGAGCTCCCGGCCGACTTCGCCCGCGTGGTCGAGTCGATCCGGGCGATGCAGCGCGACGTGGTCACCGACCTGCGCCAGGACGTACGCCCGGCGGGTGAGGTGCTGCGCGAGTATCTGCAGCGCGGCAAGGACGTGATGGCCTCCACGCCGGAGGGCAAGGCGTTCGCCGGTGCGCTGCGGATGATCGGTGACCCGCGCCGCCTCGACGACCTGGCGGCCAACCTGCGCACGGTGCTGCGCCACCGGTTCACGAAGGCGATGGGGCCCGCCGAGCGGGCCGAGCTCGCCGCTGTCGGGCGGCGGATCGAGACCGGTGTCGCCGAGGTCCTGGCCGCCCAGCAGACCGCCTCCCACGTGATCACCACCCAGGTGCGTACGCACGACCCGGCCCGCGACCGGCAGGTCGACGACCTGCTGCGTGACGTCATGGTCGGCTTCCAGGCATGGATGCCGTCCTCGCGGCCGGCCGAGGCGGTCGAGCCGCTACGTCGGCTGCCGGTCGCCGACCTCGGTCACCTGCGCCAGTCGGTCAGCGAGCTGCGGCCGCCCGAGCCGCCGGCGCCCCTGGCCGACTGGCGAGACGTGGAGAGCGCCGTCGAGGACACCAAGGCCTGGGGCGGCCCGGGCTACCGGGCGATCGAGGCCCACCTGGACGCCTACCTGGCGGCCCACGCGGGCGAAGGACCGGTCGATGTGGCCGACGTGTTCGCCGCCGCGCCGGAGGAGATCCGGCGCCCGGTCGACCTGCTCGGGCTGCTGGAGATCGCCCACCGGCGCGGGATGGACGAGACGGGGGAGATCTCGACGATCGAGGCGGTCCGGGCCGACGGGGTGCGCCGCAGGTTCGCCTTCGGTGGCGTGCGGGTGAGGACTGAAGACGGCGACGAGGCTGGAGAAGGGGACGGGCGTTGAGCGAGACGGTGACACCGACCGAGGGTGAGCCTCAGGTTGAGGTTGAGGGTCAGGAGGTGGCCTACGGCAGCGATCCGGAGGGCTTCATCGAGCCCGTCTCGATGGAGGACGACCCGACCGAGCTGTTCGTCGGCGACCGCGGCGTCCTGGACGCCGACGTACGCCGGGTGCTGGTCCAGCTCCTGCGCCGCCGATTCCTCACCGCCGAGAAGAGCCCGCGCCAGTGGCGTACGTTGCTCGAGAACCAGGCGGTGATCGAGTCCCGCCTACACGACCTGTTCGTCCGGCTCGTGGTCGACCACGACCGCGGCATCGCCTACAAGCGGCAGGTGCGTTCGGAGGAGCTGGACGTGCCGGTGCTCCTCAAGGACGACGCCTACTCCCGCGCCGAGACGCTCGTGCTGGTCCACCTGCGCACCGTCTTCCAGCGCGAGCGCGGCTCGGGGGAGAGGTCGGCGCGGGTCGACGCCGACGAGCTGGAGCAGACCGTGCTCACCTACTTCGACGTCGCCAGCGGCGACGCCGCCGCACGCCGCGAGATCCGCCGGGCCGTCGAGCGGCTCGCGCGCGAGGGGCTCCTCGAGGAGGAGTCGGAGGACCGCTACCGGATCACGCCGCTGGTCGAGATCGTGCTGAGCGTGGAGAAGCTCGCCGAGCTCAAGGCATGGCTGAAGGAGCAGGAGACCCAGCAGTGAACATGATCGACAGCCTCTTCGGCCTTATCCCCGCCCGCTCGACCGGCCGGCAGTGGGTGGCCAGCGAGCTGCAGCTGGTCAACTGGGGCGGCTACGACGGCGCCCACCGGGTGCGCTTCTCGCCGACGGCCACCCTGCTCACCGGTGGCTCCGGATCGGGCAAGTCGACACTGATGGACGCCTACATCGCACTGATCATGCCCCACACGACGCCCTTCAACGGCGCCTCCAACGGCGGTGTCGTGGGGAGGCCCAGGGGTCAGGACCAGCGCAACATCCTCTCCTACGCGCGCGGGAAGATCGACGAGGCGAAGACCGCCGACGGCACCAAGATCCGGGTGCTGCGCGGCGACGGCCGCGACACCTGGTCGGCGATCGCGATGACCTGGACCGACCAGACCGGCGCCCGTTTCACCGCGGTCCGTGCCTGGTACGTCCCCGCCTCCGCCAAGAACCTCGACGACGTGACCAAGCTCCGTGCCGTGGCCGAGGCAGGCTTCGACGTACGCGATCTGGAGCCGGTCGCGGCCCACCGGTTCAGTCGCGCGGCGGTTGCCGAGACCGGGCTGACCCCGATCGACACCGACCGCGACTTCACCGCGCGGATCCACTCCGCGCTCGGGATCGGTGCCGCCGGCGACGGCGAGAAGGCGGTCAATCTGCTGGGTCGGATCCAGGCCGGGCAGCAGATCACCACGGTCGACGACCTCTACAAGAAGATGGTGCTCGAGGAGCCCGAGACCCTCGCCACCGCCGACGGCGTGGTCGCCCACTTCGACGAGCTCTCCGCGACCCGCGACCGGATGGTCACCGCGCAGCAGCAGGTGCGGGCGCTCGCGCCGATCCGCGAGCTCCGGGGCGCCATCGAGGACGCCGCCGCCAGGTTGGAGGTCATCGACGGGATCGGTGCCTTCGGCGATGAGGCGACCCCCGCCGGGCTGTGGCGGGCAGGCAAGCGGGTCGACCTGCTCAGTGAGCTCGAGGCCGACCTCAGCTCCCGCAGGAGCGTCGCGGAGAAGGCGGTCGCCGAGAAGCAGGCGCTCATCGACGCCGCCGAGTCCGAGCGCGACGGCCTCGCGGTCACGGTCGCGGCCTCCGGCGGCCGCCGTCTCGAGGAGGCGACCCGCGAGATCAAGGCGGCCGAGAGCCGGGTCGATCAGGTACGCCGCGCCCGCGAGGCCCTCGAGGCCGAGCTCGACGTCCTCGGCGCCACGGTGACGACGCCGGCCGAGCTCGAGACCCTCCAGACGACCGCGCGCGAGGCCCTGGTCGACGACGACGCCCGCACCACCGCCCTCAACGTCTACGCCGCCGCGCGCTCCGCCGAGGCGCAAGCGAACACGGCGGTCGGCCGGCTCGAGGACGAGCTCGCCGATGCCGAGAAGACGAAGAACAACATCCCCGAGCCGCTGCGTGCGGCCCGGGCAGTGCTCGCCGAGGCGGCCGGGCTGAGCCCGGCGGAGATGCCGTTCGTGGGTGAGCTGGTCGAGGTGCGCACCGAGCACGAGGCGTGGCGTGAGGCGTTCAACCTGGCGCTCGGTGGGTTCGCGACCACCATGCTCGTCGACGCCGCTCACGTCGGCGCCTTCCGGGCCGCGATCGACTCGGTGCGGCAGCGCACGCGGATCCGCTACGAGGCCGTCCACACCGGCATGCAGGACACCACGATCCTCGACGAGGGCACCCTTCCGGGGCGCCTGGACTACCGCCGCGGCGTGTTCACCGGCTGGCTCAAGAAGCGGCTGACCGAACGACACGGCTACGTCTGCGTGCAGACGCCCGCGCTGCTCGGCCAGCACCGGATGGCGCTGACCGTCACCGGCCAGGTCTCTCAGGGGACGCGCGGTGCTCACGGTGGCCACGGCGCCGGCAACGTGCTGGGCTTCACCAACACCCGCCGCGTCGCCGAGCTCACCGAGCTCCTCGCAACAGCCCGCCAGGAGGCGGAGAAGGCGAGGACGGCGGTCCTGGAGGCCGAGCGGGCCATCAAGGAGCTCGACCTGCGGCGTACGTCCTTCAAGGCGGTCTCCGCGCTCACCTGGGACCAGGTCGACATCGCCGGAGCCACGGCCGAGCGCGACAGGTGGGCCGCGGTGATCGAGGAGGTCACCGCCGACAACCCCGAGATCGCGACGCTCCAGCAGCGGCTGAAGGAGGCTCGGGCCAAGGTCGACTCGCTGCGCGAGGGGATCGGTGCCGCCAAGAGCACCTTCAAGGACCTCGACGAGCGGTGGAGCGACGTCGTCGAGCAGGTCGACCGAGCCAAGGACGCGCTGGAGGACGCCGCCGCCTCGGGCACGGAGGTCGCCCCTGCCCAGGCCGACTATCTCGAGCAGCTCTGCAAGGCCGCAGGCGGCGAGGAGGCGGGCCGCCGCGAGGACGCGCTCGCCGAGCTCGACGCGGTCTTCGCCCGCGCGGGGGAGAGCCTCGACGCCGACCGTGCCGGTGCCCAGGAGACGATCGGCGCGGCTCGCGCGCAGCTGCGTCAGACGTTCGAGGCCTTCCTCGAGCGCTGGCCCAATCCCAACCTCCACACCGACCCCGACGCCTCCTACGCCGACTTCGACCGGCTCCTCGACGAGCTGCAGACCAGCGGTCTGCACGAGCTCGAGGTCGAGTGGCGCGACTCGCTGCTCAACCTGTCGGGCAACGACCTCACCAACCTCGACTCGACCCTGTCACGGGCGGTGCGCGAGATCCGCGACCGGATCGACCCGATCAACCAGATCCTGGCCGAGCTGCCGTTCAACGACGACGCCCACCGGCTGCGGATCGACACCCAGGAGGGCCAGTCGGCCGTACGCGGTCGCTTCCGCCGCGAGCTGCGCGCCGTGCGCGACCTCATCGAGAAGGCGACGACCAACGAGGCCCGGGAGCAGGCCTACACCCGGATGTCGCGGCTGATCGACCGGATGCGTCGCACCGCACCCGACTTCGCCGACCTGATCGACGTACGCAACCACGTCCGCGTCAGCGCCGAGAAGGTCACCGCCGACACCGGTGAGCACGTCGCCCTCTACGACCACATCGGCGAGAAGTCCGGTGGCGAGTCGCAGGAGCTGGTGGCCTTCATCGTCGGTGCCGCGCTGCGCTACCAGCTCGGCGACGCCGGCGCCGAGCGCCCGCGCTACGCCCCGGTCTTCCTCGACGAGGCGCTGATCAAGGCAGACGCGCGCTTCACCGGCCGTGCCATCGGCGCCTGGCGGGGCCTCGGGTTCCAGCTCATCATCGGTGCGCCGAACGACAAGCACAGCGCCATCGAGCCGCACGTCGACGTGCAGTACACGGTGCTCAAGGACGCCGAGGGCCACTCGTTCCCGAAGCTCGAGGTGGGGCTCGAGGAGATCCCGGCGGGGTGAGCGGTGCCGGCTACGGCTGCATCGAGAGGAACAGGAACGCGGCCAGCAGGACCAGATGGACGAACCCCTGAAGTGCGTAGACCCGGCCCTGGACCACGGTCAGGCCGGTGACGAAGACGGTGATGACCAGCAGCACGATCTGGGTCGGCTCGAGGCCGAGCACGAGCGGGCCGCTGAGCCAGATCATCGCGACCGCGATGGTCGGGATGGTGAGACCGATCGAGGCCATCGCGGAGCCGTAGGCGAGGTTGAGACTGGTCTGCACCCGGTCGCGGGAGGCGTTGCGGACCGCGGCGATGGACTCCGGGGCCAGGACGAGGAGGGCGATCACGACGCCCACCACGGCGTAGGGGAAGCCGAGGCTCTTGACCGTGCTCTCGATCGTGGGGGAGAGCACCTTCGCCAGGCCGACCACGGAGACGAGGGAGACCAGGAGCAGGGCCAGGCTGAGGGCTGCCTCGCCCGCCGACGGCGGGTCGGCGTGTCCGTCCTCGTCGAGGTCGACGAGCCCGGTCATCCGGCCGTGCTCGTCGCTGGTGACCGGGAGGAAGAAGTCGCGGTGGCGGACCGTCTGGGTGAAGAGGAAGGCGACGTAGAGCGCCAGTGACGCGATGGCGGCGAAGGCGAGCTGCGAGGGTGAGTACTGCGGCCCTTGGGCGGACGTCGTGAACCTCGGCAGCACCAGGGTGAGCCCGGCCAGGGCGATGACGGTGGCGACCGCCGAGCCGGTGCCGGCGGCGTTGAAGCTGACCAGGCCGTGCTTGAGGGCGCCGACCAGCAGCGCGAGCCCGACGATCCCGTTGAGGGTGATCATCACCGCGGCGAAGACGGTGTCGCGCGCGTAGGTGCTGGTGTTGTCGCCTCCACTGGTCATCAGCATCACGATCAACCCGACCTCGATCACGGTCACGGCGATCGCCAGGATCAGCGAGCCGAACGGCTCGCCGACCTTGTGGGCGACGACCTCGGCGTGGTGGACCGAGCTCAGCACCGCACCGATCAGCACCGCGGCCACCACGGCGAGGATGCTCCAGTGGTCGTGGCGGAGCCACGCGAACACCAGCACCGCCAGGGCGAGGATCGGCACGACGACTGACCACTGCAGGCGGCCCCGGACCGCTGGCGCACTCATGAGGCGACCTTATCCCGGCCCCGGGCCGCCGTCCGGATGCTCGACACACGCTCGTAGCCTGTGGGCCGTGTCCTCCACCTACACCCCTCCAGCCGAGTTCAAGACCCGTCCCGACCTGCTGGGGAGGTTCGGCATGGTCGGTTCCACCCACTGGCTCGCCAGCGGTGCGGCCCAGGCGGTCCTCGAGCGCGGTGGCAACGCGTTCGACGCGGTGGTGGCAGGTGGGTTCGTCCTGCACGTGGTCGAGCCCCACCTCAACGGGCCGGGCGGCGACCTGGTCGGGATCTTCGCACCAGCGGGCGGCGAGGCGACGGTGCTGATGGGCCAGGGGCCGGCGCCCGCGGGGGCCTCCGCCGAGCACATGCGCGCCGAGGGCCTCGATCTGGTCCCAGGGTCGGGAGCGCTGGCCGCCGCCGTGCCGGGCGCGGTGGAGGCGTGGCTGATGCTGCTGCGTGACCACGGCACCTGGGAGCTGGGCGAGGTGCTCGCCTACGCCATCGACTACGCCCGCAACGGCCACCCGATCCTGGGCCGGGCGGTCTCCACGATCGCGACGGTGGCCGACCTGTTCCGTGACCACTGGCCCACCTCGGCCGCCCACTGGCTCGTCGACGGTCAGCCACCCGAGCCCGACACCATGGTCCGCAACGAGGCCTACGCTGCCGTGCTGGACCGTCTCGTCGCCGCCGGCGACGGCGCCGCGACCCGCGAGGAGCGGATCGACGCCGCCCGTGCCGCCTGGGGGAGCGGGTTCGTCGCGGAGGCGATCGAGCGGTTCGTACGCACGCCGCACCGCCACTCTTCCGGAACCGATCATTCCGGGGTGATCACGGCGGCTGACATGGCCGGGTTCTCGGCTGCGTACGAGAAGCCGGTGACGACCGAGTTCCGCGGCCACACGATCGCGAAGGCGGGGCCGTGGACGCAGGGACCCGTGCTGCTGCAGACCCTCAACCTGCTCGAACCGCTCGAGGACGCCCTGCTCGACCCAAGCAACCCCGCCGGCGCCCACACGATCCTGGAGGCGACCAAGCTCGCCTTCGCCGACCGCGACGCCCACTACGGCGACGGCGCCGACCCGGAGGTGATCGCGACCCTCCTCTCCAAGGAGTACGCCGCCACCCGCCGCCCCCTGATCGCCGATGTCGCCTCCGCCGAGGTGAGGCCCGGGCTGGGCGCGACGGCCTTCCCTCCGCTGCGCGAGAGCTACGACCCGGCGGCCGCCGCGTCGGGCGTGGGGGAGCCGACCGTGTCGCGTGACGGCGAGACCCGTGGCGACACCTGCCACATCGATGTCGTCGACCGCTGGGGCAACATGATCGCCGTGACTCCCTCGGGCGGGTGGCTGCAGTCCTCGCCCACGATCCCCGAGCTCGGCTTCTGTCTCGGCACCCGGCTGCAGATGACCTGGCTGGAGCCGGGGCTGCCCTCGACGCTCACCCCCGGGCGGCGACCGCGTACGACCCTCACCCCGACGCTCGTTCTCCGCGACGGCCGGGCTGTCGCCGCCGTCGGTTCGCCGGGTGGTGATCAGCAGGACCAGTGGCAGCTGCTCTACCTGCTGCGCACTCTCGTCGGCGGCTACTCGCCCCAGCAGGCCATCGACGCGCCCGCGCTCCACTCGACGTCGTTCCCGGGTTCGTTCTGGCCTCGCACCTGGGTTCCCGGCGGCGCGGTGCTCGAGGATCGGCTCGGTGCTCTCGTTGTCGATGATCTGCGGCGTCGTGGGCATGCTGTGACGCTGAGTGGCGACTGGTCTCTGGGGAGGCTCTCTGCGGTTACTCGGGATCCTGAGACCGGCATGCTCTCTGCTGCTGCTAATCCTCGGGGGGCGCAGGGGTATGCGGTCGGGAGGTAGGTCAGTTCCTGCTGGTCGAGACACGGTGCGCCGGTGGTCGAGCTTGTCGAGACCACCCTCGAGGAAACCTCGCTTGGCGACTGTTCTTTCGTTTCAGGGTTCGCCGCCGACTCGATCTCTAGTGTTTCTCGATCGCGCCCCGCGTCAAGGACGCCCTTCGGGCGCCGCTTCGCGGTGGCCTGCGGCCATCCTTGACCCGGCAGCCGATCGAGAAAGATTTCGCCTGTATCGGGGCGGCGGCGAGAGAGTGGCGCAGCACTCATGTGACTTGTTCGCTGACTGCATATCCTGGGTCTGACCAGCACAAATGGCTTTCCTTGTGGTGATCGATCGCATATAATAAGACGCATGTACGAGACCATCGACCGCCTCCTCGACGGGCCACCTCCCGGTGCGTCCGAGACCGAGCTGGTCGACTGGATCGCCCGACTCGAAGCAGTCAAGTGTCGCGCGGAGGCGGTACAGGCCGAGGCTTCGGTACGTCTCGAGGAAGCTGCTCGGGCACGGCAGGCCGAGGCTGGGGTGCCTGCCCGGAAGCTGGGTGAAGGGGTCGCGTCACAGGTCGCGTTGGCGCGCCGGGTCTCACCCGCTCGGGGTGCGAAGCTGCTCGGGTTGGCGAAGATCCTCCTCGCCGAGATGCCGCACACCTTCGCCCTGATGAAGGCCGGGCTGTTCTCCCAGTGGCAGGCCACCATCCTGGCCCGGGAGACCGCCTGCCTCACCCTCGACGACCGTCGCGTCATCGACCACGAACTCTGTGCCCCGGGACCGGGCGGGCAGCCCGCCAAGGCCGTGTTGATGGGGCTGCGCCAACTCGAGAACGCCGCCAAGAAGCTCGCCATCACCCTCGACCAGGAATCCGTCGTCAACCGCGCCGCCAACGCAGCCAAGGACCGGCGGGTCGGCCTGCGGCCGGCACCGGACACGATGACCTGGCTCGGTGCCCTGTTGCCGGTCAAGGACGGCGTCGCGGTGTTCGCGGCCCTGGATCAGGCTGCCAACGCTGCCCGCGCGGCTGGTGATGAGCGGTCCCGGGGTCAGGTCATGGCCGACACCCTCGTCGACCGGGTCACCGGCCGCAGCAGCGCCGGAGCGAAGCCGCGGATCGAGGTCAAGGTCGTGATGACCGCCGACTCGCTCGCCAATGACAGTGACCAGCCGGCGATGGTCGAGGGCTACGGGCCTGTCCCCGCAGCCTGGGCGCGAGAGGCGCTGACCGACGGCGAGATCTTCGTCCGGCGCCTGTTCACCGACCCCGCCGGCCAGTTGGTCGCCATGGAATCACGCTCCCGGAAAGCACCCGACGGTCTGGCCGAGTTCATCACCACCCGCGACGGCGGTGTCTGCCGCACCGTCGGCTGTGATGCCTCGATCCGCAACATCGACCACATCCAACGCCACACAGACGGCGGCGCCACCAACGCCGCGAACCTCCAAGGGTTGTGCGAACGCTGCAACCAAGCCAAGGAAGCGATCGGGTGGCAGGCAAGACCAGGACCCGACGGCAGCATCGTCACCATCACTCCCACCGGCCACACCTACACCAGCCCACCACCCGACACCTGGCGACCGGACCCACCACCCCTGTCGCAGGCAGAGCTCACGCTGCGCGACCTACTCCTCGACCATCGCCTCGCGGCCTGATCCAGACGAGCTGCGCGCCGACCTCGGCGAGGTCGCCGACAACCTCGTCTGAGCCCGGCGATGCTCACGGTCACGTCCACTGCCGCGAGCCGATGAGACGTCACGCGGCAGCAGACGAGCATTTTGTGCGGATAAGGCTGTGGCCAAGCCCCTGCTCGTGATGCACTGTGACGCACGTCTCTTTGGCCGATCGTGGCGGCCGTCCCGCACATCGGAGGAACACAGTGAACGACTCGGTCCTGCTCTCGGTCGGCCTCCCGATCGCACTGGCGATCATCATGTTCGGTCTGGGACTGAGCCTGACGCCGGGAGACTTCCGTCGGGTCGTACGCACCCCGCGAGCGGTCTTCGTCGCGCTCACGCTCCAGATCCTGGTGCTGCCGGCGATCGCTTTCGCGCTGGTCCTGGTCGCGGACGTGGACCCGCTGATCGCCGTCGGCGTCATGCTGCTGGCCGCCTCCCCCGGCGGGACGACGGCCAACCTGTTCAGCCACCTGTTCCGCGGCGACGTCGCCCTCAACGTCACCCTCACGGCGGTCAACTCCGTGCTCGCGGCGGTCTCGATCCCACTGATCACGAACGCAGCGATCGGCTACTTCGACGCCGGCGACACCCTGGGCCTGCAGTTCGGCAAGGTCGTCCAGGTCATCGCGATCGTGCTGGTTCCGGTGGGGATCGGGATGCTGGTGCGGCAGCGGTCCGCCACGTTCGCCGCCCGGGCGGACCGTCCGGTCCGGATCTTCTCGATCGTGGTGCTGGTCATGGTCTCGGTCGGCGCGATCCTCGGGGAGCGGGAGAACCTCGCCGACTATCTCCGCGAGATCGGCGTGGTCGTGACGCTGTTCTGCTGCGCCAGCCTCTGCCTGGGCTACCTCGGCGCCCGGGTGTTCCGGCTCGGCGAGAAGCAGGCGATCGCCACCTCGATGGAGGTGGGCATCCACAACACCACCATCGCCCTCACCATCGCGCTCAGCGTGCTCGACAACACCACCGTGGCCATCCCGGCCGCGGTCTACAGCATCGTGATGTACGTCCTCGCGACCGCCTTCGGCTTCCTCATCACCCGCTCGCGAGCGATCCGGCCGGCCGAGCCTCACGACGTCACGACGTGAGCAAAGGGGCTACTCGAGCATCTCCTTGGGCAGCCCGACCTCTCGACATCGCGCGAGTGAAGCCTGGGGCCTGCCTCGAGGCTCGTCATCGGCATCGACGCGACGCGGGAACGAATACCAGGCACCGACCGCACCGAGGGCGAGCAGGAAGAGGCAGACCAGGGTGAAGGCCGCGTTGACCTCCCCGACGCCATCAGCCGGAACCCTCGCAGCGAGCACCGCGTCGCCGAGCCCGGGCGGCAGAAGTGCCGTCAGCAGCGTCAGCGCGATGGCGAGACTGATGACGTTGCCGGTGTTCTGCAGCATCAGGCGGGTGGCGTTGACGACGCCGAGCGCCTCCTCCGGCGCTCGCTCGAGAAGGACGGTCGCGTTGGTCCCGATGAACAGTCCGGTCGCCAGACCGACGATCGCGAGCGTCGCCATCACCAGCCAGATCATCTCGAGATGGATCGCCAGCGCCACCAGCGCGACGCCGCAGGTGCCGACCACAGACCCACCCGACATGATCTGGTGCGGCGTCCAGCGGCGCGAGAGCCAGCCCAAGGTGAGGGAGCCGAGGATCATCCCGACCGGCATCGGCAGCAGCATCATCCCGGCCGTCCCCGGCGCGACACCGACGACGCTCTGGAAGTAGAGGCTGGCCAGGACGACCAGCGGGAATCGTCCGGCGCCCGTGAAGAAGCCCGCGACGAACAGCTTCCCGACACGGCGCAGCACGGCAACGTCCACCACCGGCGCCGCCGCATGCCGTTCGACGAGGAGAAGCACCGGCACCAGGAACAGCGCCCCGAGAATGCATCCGACCACCAGCGGATGGAGCCAGCCGAGGTCGGTCAGCGACGTGATCCCGAGCGTCAGCATGACGACACCGACCATGATCACCAGGTTGCCGGGCAGGTCGAGCCCGACAGTGCGCCGGCCCGATCCGGTACGCGGGAGCAGCATCTGCCCTGCCGCGAGTGCGACCAGGCAGACCGGCACGTTGAACCAGAAGACCCACTGCCAGCCGATGTGGTCGACGATCAGCCCGCCGAGCGTCGGTCCGACCAGACTGGCGGTGGGGAACGAGGCGGCGTACAGGCCCATCGCGCCTCCCAGGGACGAGCGCGGGAATGCCTGATGGATGAGCGTGGCGCCGTTGCCGATGAGCACCGCGCCACCGATGGCGGCGATCACCCGGAGCCCGATGAGCACCTCGACGTTCGGCGCGAATCCGGCGAGAAGGCTCGCCAAGGAGAAGAGAACCAGCCCGCCCAGATACAGCGAGCGCTGCCCCCAGGCATCGCTGAGCCGTCCGAACAGGAGCAGGCAGGCGGTGTTCGCGACCATGTAGGAGAGCAGGAGCCAGCTCCCCTCGACCGAGCTCGCCCCGAACTCCCTCGTCAACGTCGGCAGCGCGACGTTGAGCGAGCTCGCGTTGAGCGCCATCACCGCGCTGACCAGGCAGACGACGACGAGAGTGGAACGCGCCGCGGCCGTCGCTCCGGTCGGTTCTGACCCGCTCATGCCACCTCCTGCGCCGCCCGACACGGCGCCACCTGCGTCGTACGCAACGGCACGACCCCGCACCGAACGGGGCGTCATGAGAAGAAAGTCCGATATCCGGATTGTGACTCTTGACACACCCGTTTGGCGACCCAATGATGAATCTCATCCTAGAGCGTGATTCTAGATTGAGCCACCAACATCGGCGACCGATCCCCGGTCGCGGACATGAACGGGAGGGTCCGATATGAGAGCACCAGCTGGGTCCGCGAGTGAGCCTCTTCTGCGCATCGAGGACCTCCATGTGGAGTTTCGGACCGGCGGCGGAACGGTCGAGGCACTCAACGCCGTCGACCTGTGGATCGACGCGGGCGAGACCGTCGCGGTCGTCGGCGAGTCCGGGTCCGGCAAGAGCGTCACGGCCCTCGCCGTGCTCGGCCTGCTGGGCAACGGCCGGGTCAGCGGCGGCCGGATCACCTGGGACGGCAACGACATCACCGGCGCCGACAACCACCGCATGCGCGCGGTCCGGGGCAAGGACATCTCGGTGATCTTCCAGGACCCGATGACCTCTCTCGACCCCCTCTTCACGATCGGGCACCAGCTGGTCGAGGCCTACCGGATCCACCACGACGTCTCCAAGCGGAAGGCACGCGAGCGCGCGGTGGAGCTGCTGGACCTCGTCGGCATCCCCGAGCCGGCGACCAAGTTCAAGGCCTACCCGCACCAGCTCTCGGGCGGCCAGCGGCAGCGGGTCATGATCGCCGGCGCACTCGCCTGCGACCCGCGCCTGCTGATCGCCGACGAACCGACCACTGCGCTCGACGTCACCGTCGAGGCCCAGGTGCTCGCGCTCATCCGCGACCTCCAGGACCGGACGGGGGTCGGGCTGATGCTGATCACCCACGACATGGGTGTCGTCGCCGAGATGGCCGACCGGGTCGTCGTCTTCTACGCCGGCCAAGTGGTCGAGACGGGCACCGCCGACGAGATCCTCGACCGGCCGCAGCACCCCTACACCCGGGCCCTGCTCGACGCGATCCCACGCCGCGACACCCCGCGCGACCAGGAGATGCCGGCGATCCCGGGCGCCGTCCCCGCTCTCAACGAGATGCCGAGCGGCTGCCGCTTCGTCACCCGCTGCTCCGAGGCCGCTCCCGAGTGCGAGGTGTTCCAGCCGCTGCGCGACATCTCCGGACGACAGGTCCGCTGCTGGCGTCCGGACGAGGAGCCCGGCGTCCTCGCACCGATGGCGGAGGTGGCCCGATGATCGTCCCCGGCGCCGCTTCCCTCGTGGAAGCACGCGATCTGGTCAAGCACTTCGGCGACGGGAAGGGCCTCTTCACCTCCAACCGCCCACCCGTACGCGCCGTGGACGGCGTGTCCCTGACCATCAGGCGCGGCGAGACGCTCGGTCTGGTCGGCGAGTCGGGCTCCGGCAAGTCGACGCTCGGGCGCCTCATCCTTCGCCTGATCGAGCCGACCAGCGGCTCGGTCACCTTCGACGGCCAAGACATCGCCCAGCTATCCAAGAGCAGTCTGACCCAGCTCCGCAAACGCATGCAGCTCGTCTTCCAGGACCCGGTGAGCTCGTTCAACCCACGGATGACCATCGCGCAGGTGCTGACCGAGCCGATGGTCGTGCACGGGATGGGCGACCGGGCCGGCCGGCTCGAGCGCGCAAAGGAGCTGCTGGACCTGGTCGGCCTTCCCTCCTTCGCCCTCGAGCGCTACCCGCACCAGTTCTCCGGTGGCCAGGCGCAGCGCATCGGGATCGCCCGGGCGCTGGCGACCGACCCCGACCTCATCGTCTGCGACGAGGCGGTCAGCGCCCTCGACGTCTCCGTCCAGGCGCAGGTGCTCAACCTGCTCAAGGAGGTCCAGCGCGAGCTCGGGCTCTCCTATCTCTTCATCGCGCACGACCTCAACGTGGTGCGCTACATCTCCGACCGTGTCTGCGTGATGTACCTCGGCAGGCTCGCCGAGGTCGCACCCGCCGACGACATCAGCGAGCGACCGCGGCATCCCTACTCACAGGCTCTGATGGCGTCGATCCCCTCCCCCGACGCCCATCACCAGCTGCGTACGCCGCTGGCCGGTGAGATCCCCAGCCCCCGGCGTCCCCCGTCGGGCTGCCGGTTCCACCCGCGCTGCGCCCAACGCATCGACGGCTGCGACCGCGACGAGCCGGAGCTGCTGACCATCGACGGGCGGGGCGACGGGCTCAGCGTCGCCTGCCACCTCTTCGACCCCACTGCCGCGAGGTGATCGCATGCTTCTCTACGCCGGACGACGCCTGACCTATGGCCTGCTGGTGCTCGCGCTGGTCGCGACCCTGGTCTTCCTCATCATCCGACTGATCCCGGGCGACGCCGTACGCCTCCAGCTGGCCGACGCTCCCGGGGTCACCCAGGCCCAGATCGACCAGCGCACCGCGGAGCTCGGTCTGGACAAGCCGATCCTGACCCAGTTCGGCCACTTCGTGAGCGGGCTGGCCCAGGGCGACCTAGGCGACTCGTTCGACGACGACCGTCCCGTCACGACCAAGATCCTCGAGCGCCTT
This sequence comes from Nocardioides sp. NPDC057772, assembly GCF_042798075.1. Lineage (NCBI taxonomy): Bacteria > Bacillati > Actinomycetota > Actinomycetes > Propionibacteriales > Nocardioidaceae > Nocardioides > Nocardioides sp. NPDC057772. The sequence continues at coordinate 9,502 of NZ_JBHVKN010000042.1, read as the reverse complement.
CCCGCCACTCTCGAGCTCGGTCTGCTCGCCATCCTCTTCGGCATCCTGCTCGGAGTGCCGTTCGGCATGCTCTCGGCGATCCGGCACCACAGCGTCGTCGACAACGTCATGCGCTTCCTGGCGGTGATCGGGATGTCGCTGCCGAACTTCTGGCTCGCGCTCCTGCTGATCACCTTCCTGGCCCTCTGGTTCGGCTGGTCCCCACCGCTCGTCTACGCCTCGCCTGCCGAGAGCCTCGGGCAGAACCTCATCCACATGCTGCTCCCCGCGATCGCCCTGGGCGCCGCGACGATGGCGAGCATCGCCCGGATGCTCCGGTCCTCGCTGCTGGAGGTGCTGGGCTCCAACTTCATCCGCACCATCCGCTCCCGCGGCGCCTCCGAGCGGGTGGTCGTGCTCAAGCACGCCGGCCGTAGCTCCCTGATCCCCGTCTTCACCGTGCTCGGCCTGCAGGTCGGCCACATCCTCGGCGGCACCGTCATCCTCGAGCGGATCTTCGCCATTCCCGGGATGGGCTCGCTGATCTTCGAGGCGGTCGGGCAGCGCGACTACCCCGTCATCCTCGGCTGCGTCATCTTCTACGGCGCGATCTTCATCCTCGTCAACGTCGTGGTCGACCTCCTGTACGCGGTCATCGACCCCAGGATCCGGTACGAAGGAGCCTCCGCATGAGCATCGCCATCTCCGGCACCGCGCGTGCCGCCCGCCGGCCACGCCCCCGCCATGGCCTGGTCCGGTTCACCACCGAACAGCCCCTGGGCGCCATCGCGCTCTTCCTGATCACGCTCTTCGTCGTGGTCGCCGTCCTCGCCCCCTGGATCGCGCCGTACGACCCGCTCGCCCAGGACCGGGTCAACATCCTGACCTCCCCGGGCGTCGGCGGTCATCCAGCCGGCACCGACGAGCTGGGCCGGGACGTCCTGAGCCGCTCCCTCTACGGCGCCCGCACCTCTCTGCTGATCGCGGTCGCGACCCTGGCCCTCGGCGGCGCGATCGGCCTGGTCATCGGCGTCGTCTCCGGCTACTTCGGCGGCACCTGGGTCGACTCCGTCCTGCAGCGGGTCATGGACGCGCTGATGGCGATCCCGTCGATCGTGCTGCTGCTGTTCGTGGCCGCCCTGCTCGGTCCCAGCGTCCGCAACACCGTGATCGCGCTGAGCCTGCTGGTGATCCCGTCGATCAACCGTGTCGCCCGCGGCGAGATGCTCCGCATCCGGGAGGAGCCGTACGTCGAGGCAGCACGCTCGGTCGGATGCAGCACCCCGCGCATCCTGATCCGCTACGGCCTGCCCAACCTGATGGCCCCGCTGTTCGTGATGGGCTCCCTGCTCTTCGCGGTCATCCTCATCGCCGAGTCGGCACTCAGCTTCCTCGGCATCGGCACCCCGCCGCCGACGCCCTCGTGGGGCCGGATGCTGAGCGAGGGCCGCAGCCAGCTCGAGATCGCCCCCTGGATGACCGTCGTCCCCGGCCTGATCCTCTCCGTGTCCGTCCTGGCGTTCAACCTCCTCGGCGACGCCATGCGCGACTTCCTCGACCCCAAACAGCGCCGCTAGCCCCATCCCACCCAAGGAGTCCGTGATGTCACATCCCATCTCTCGCCTCAAGAGATCACAGGCCGCCGGCGCGGTCGTGGCCGCCGCCTGCCTCGCCCTGACCAGTGCCTGCGGCACGGGCGCCGCCACCTCCGGGAAAGGCAAGATCGTCGAGGACGCGGGTCCGCCGCAGGACGGCGGCATCCTCCACACGGCTGCCACCGCGGACGCACCTTCGCTGGACATCCAGAAGGAGGCGTCCTACATGACCCATGTCGCGGTCGGCACGGTCTACAGCCGGCTGGTCGCACCGAAGACCGGCAAGGACATCGAGTACGGCTCGAGCGAGCTCGAGGGGGACCTGGCCGAGAAGTGGTCGAAGTCGGAGGACCTGAAGACCTGGACCTTCGACCTCCGCCAGGGCGTGAAGTTCCACGACAAGCCGCCGGTCAACGGCCGCGAGCTCACCTCGGCCGACGTCAAGTGCACGGTCGACCGGATCAAGAGCCTGCCCGGGCACCAGCTCGGTCTGGTCGCCAACGTCGCGAAGCTGGAGACCCCCGACCCGTATACCGTGATCTTCAACCTGATCTCGCCCAACACCGCCTTCGACCAGACGATGGCCAACCCGTTCATGGCGATCCTTCCCTGCGAAGGCACCGCGGGCGAGTTCAACCTGGCCGAGGATGCGATCGGCACCGGTCCGTTCGTCCTGAAGAGCTGGAAGCGCGACCAGGAGCGCGTCATGGAGAAGAACCCCGACTACTTCATCGAGGGTCTCCCCCACCTGGACGGCATCCAGACCACCGTCCTCCCCGACGCCCAGGCCCAGATCGCCGCGCTGCGCAGCGGCAAGCTCGACATGATCTCCTCGCTCTCCACCGAGAAGCGGCAGGTCGACCAGCTCCTCAACCAGATCGACGGGCTGCAGCTGCGTACGGAGAAGGGGATCACCCAGACCCGTGTCTTCATGAACGCGAAGAGCGGGCCGTTCAGCAAGCTCGGCGTCCGTCTCGCGGTCGCGCACGCGATCGACAAGGAGGGGATGATCAAGGCACTTCGCTCGGGCGGGACGCTCACCGGCCCGATCACCCCGACGCTGTTCGGGGCGTTGCCCCAGGACGAGGTCGACGAGCTGTTGAAGTACGACCCTGAGAAGGCCAAGGAGCTGTTGGTGGAGGCCGGCTACCCCAACGGCTTCTCGGCCGAGCTGGTCGCCACCGACGGCTACGGCGAGACGATCCTGCGCGAGGCGCAGTGGATCCAGGAGGACCTCGCCAAGATCGGCATCGAGCTGACCATCGACCAGCAGGACTACGCCACCTACGTCAGCTCGACCTGGCCGGAGACGAAGTACGACATCATGTACGGCCTGCAGACCCCGATGCTCACGGCCGACGAGTACCTCACCTCGGAGTACACCAGCACCGGCACCCGCAACTGGTCCTTGGTCGACGACCCGGAGCTCGACAAGATGATCGCCGCCCAGCGCGTGATCACCGACGAGGCCGAGCGGGAGAAGGCGCTGCAGGACATCGAGCGCTACATCATGGAGAACGTCTCCACCCCGCTGCCGCTGTACGCGTACGACACCCAGACGCTGTACTCGGGCAAGGTCCACGACTACCACCCGCACCCCGACTACTCCTCCCGTGAGCTCCAGAACGTCTGGATGGAGCAGGAGTGAGCGACGGCCCACGCGTGCGGGACGACTCCTGCCGAGTCGACGCGATCTGGGACGTCGGCGGGGTGCCGCCGAGACCTGAGGAGCCGGTGGAGGTCATCCCGGGCGTCCACCTGCTGCTCGCCCCGAACGCCAACCACTGGACGTACGAGGGGACCAACACCTGGATCGTCGTCGGAGATCGTCGGGCCGTGGTCGTCGACCCCGGTCCGACGGACCCCGGCCACCTGGACCGGATCGACGAGGTGGTCCGCGGCGCCGGCGCCCGCGTCGAGACGATCCTGCTCAGCCATCATCACGGCGACCACTCGCAGGCCGCCCACGCCGTGGCCGAGCGGTGGAAGGCGACCATCAGGCCACGGGTCCAGCAGGGGATCATCCCCGACGGGACCCGGTTCGACCTGGGCCGACGGACCGAGATCCGCACCCTCACCACCCCCGGGCACACGGCGGACGGGGTGAGCTTCTCGCTCGGCGAGCGCCGGGTGATGCTCACCGGCGACACCGTGCTGGCCCGGTTCAATCCCTACATCTCGCACCCCGACGGCACCATCGCGGACATCCTCGCCTCGATGGCCCGGATCGCCGACCTGGTCGACGACGACTGGGTCCTGCTCCCGGGGCACGGGCCGGCGGTGCGCGAGCCCACCACGTACCTGCATGCGCGGAGGGCGGACCGGCAGCGCCGGATCGACCAGGTCGCCGGGCTGCTGGCCGACGGCGTCGACCGCGACCAGGTGACCGACCACGTCTACGCCAAGGTCGACGACCAGCGTCGCCCGGCCGCCCGGGCCTCGGTCGAGGCCATCCTCCACTACCTCGACACCCGCGCCGTCCGGATGCGGGAGAAAGGCAGCACCGTATGACCACGATCCCCGAGGTGTCGCCGGAGGCGCGGTTCGCGCCGCGGCCGACACCGGAGACCCAGCCCTACTGGGAGGCCACCGCGGCCGGCCGCCTCGACCTACCGAGGTGCCGCCCCTGCGACCAGGTCTTCTTCTACCCGCGCTCGTCCTGTCCCACGTGCGGTTCCACCGACCTCGAGTGGGTGACCTGCTCGGGCCGCGGCCGGCTGCACACCTACGTCGTGTCCCACCGTCCCGCACCGGGCTTTCCCGTCCCGACCGTGATCGCCGTGGTCGAGCTCGACGAGGGACCCCGGATGATGACCGACATCGTCGACGCGGACCCGGACGCACTCGAGCTCGACATGCCGGTCGAGGTCCGCTTCGAGCAGCGCACCGGCGCCGCGGTGCCCGTGTTCGCCCCGGTGAGGGAGGGCACTCGATGAGCCGCGACGTCGTCATCATGGGTGCCGCCGAGACCGACATCGGCAGGCTCCCCACCACCTCCACCCTCGAGCTGCACGTCGAGGGCGCCCGCCGGGCCCTGGCCGACGCGAACCTGACCAAGGACCAGGTCGACGGCATCGCCTCGGTCTCCGTGCCCGGTCCGATCCAGGTGGCGCACAGCCTCGGGATCACCCCGACCTACATCGACGGCACCGGCGTCGGCGGCTCCTCCTTCCTCTTCCACGTACGCCACGCGACCGCGGCGATCAAGGCGGGCTACGCCGACGTCGTGCTCGTGACCCACGGCGAGTCCGGACGGTCCCGGGTGGGCGCACCGACACATCCCCGCGCCGACGACTCGGTGATGGCGCAGTTCGAGATGCCGTACGGCATCGTCGGCCCGCCGACCAGCTTCACCGTGCCCGCGCGCCGGTTCCTGCACGAGACCGACAACACCATCGAGCATCTCGCCGAGGTCGCGGTCGCCCAGCGCCGTTGGTCCTCCCGCAACCCGCGGGCGATGTTCCGGGAGGAGGTCACCGTCGACGACGTCCTCGGCGCCAAGATGATCGCCGATCCCTTCACCCTGCTGATGTGCTGTCTGGTCACCGACGGCGGTGGCGCGCTGGTCATCGCCTCCCGGGAGTTCGCCGAGGCGCACGGGAGCGACAAGCCGCTGGTGCACATCCTCGGCACCGGCGAGGCCGCGACCACGCCGTTGATCTCGCAGATGGAGGACATGACCCGCTGCAAGCAGTTCACGCTGTCGAGCCAGGCGGCGTTCAAGGAGTCGAGCACGTCGCCGTCCGACATCGACCACCTGATGATCTACGACGCGTTCGCCCACGTCCCGCTCTACGGCCTGGAGGACATGGGCTTCGTCGGCCGCGGGGAGTCGGGCGCCTTCGTCGCCGACGGGCACACCTCCCCCGGCGGCAGGCTGCCGATGAACACCAACGGCGGCGGGATGTCCTACACCCACACCGGCATGTACGGGATGTTCGCGATCCAGGAGTCCGTACGCCAGCTGCGCGGGGAGGCCGCCGCACAGGTCGACGGTGTCGCCACCAGCCTGGTGCTCGGCAACGGCGGCATGTTCATGAGCGCGGCGACCCTGATCCTCGCCAACCAGCGCTGACCCCTCACCCCTACCCACCCAGACAAAGGAGCTGACATGGCGAACACCGACCGCCAGGTAGTCATCATCACGGGAGCCGGCCGAGGTCTCGGTCGCGCCCACGCCCTCGAGTTCGCCCGCCGCGGCGCCGCCGTCGTCGTCAACGACCTCGGCGCCGGGCTGGACGGCACCGGCAAGGCCGACGACCCCGCCCAGCAGGTGGTCGAGGAGGTCGTCGCGGCCGGTGGCGAGGCGATCGCCAACGGCAGCGACATCAGTGATCCCGAAGGTGCGCAGAAGCTGTTCGAGGAGGCCCTCAGCCAGTGGGGCAAGGTCGACGTCCTGGTCAACAACGCCGGCATCCTGCGCGACCGGATGCTCGTCAACATGTCGATCGACGAGTGGGACGCGGTCATCAAGGTGCACCTGCGCGGCACCTTCGCCCCGATGAGCGTGGCTGCCCAACACTGGCGCGAGCTGGCCAAGAAGGGCGAGGACGTCGATGCCCGGATCATCAACACCACCTCGTCCTCGGGCATCTACGGCAACCCGGGCCAGATCAACTACGGCGCCGCCAAGGCGGGCATCGCGGCGATGACGGTCATCGCCGCCCAGGAGCTGCGGCGCTACGGGATCACGGTCAACGCGATCGCCCCGGCGGCACTCACCCGGATGACGGAGAACCTCAACCCCAACAGGCCGCAGGTCGCCGAGGGCGAGTGGAACCCGGGCGCACCGGAGAACGTCTCCCCCGTGGTGGCCTGGCTGGCCTCGCCCGCCGCACGCCACGTGACCGGCCGCGTCTTCAACGTACGCGGCGGGCACGTGAGCGTGGCCGAGGGCTGGGTCGCCGGCCCGACCGAGGAGAAGGACGGTCCGTGGACCGTCGACGAGCTCGACGTCGTGCTTCCCGGCATGATCGCTGAGGCGCGCGCCAACTCGCTCACCAGCGGAAGGACGCCCGAGCGATGAGCCTGGACCCGTCCGTCATCGGCGTACGCTCCGACCCCCAGCCACGCTCCTGGACCAGCGCCGACGCGCTGCTGTACGCGCTCGGCGTGGGGGCGGGACACGACGACCCGCTCGCCGACCTGCGCTACACCAGCGAGCACGGCGACGACACCTGCCCGGTGCAGAAGGTGCTGCCGACCTTCGGTGTGATGGTCACCTGGGGCTCCAGGCGAGGGCGGAAGATGGGCGACTTCAACCCCGCGATGCTGGTCCACGCCGAGCAGGAGGTCGTCCTGCACCGGCCGCTGACCGCCGAGGGGGCCGTCTCGCTCACCTCGCAGGTCACCGGCATGTACGACAAGGGCTCGGGGGCCCTGGTCACGAGCGAGGCCGAGGCGGTCGACCCGGCCACCGGCGAGGCCGTCGTGACCACCCGCAGCTCGGTGTTCATCCGGGGCGAAGGCGGCTTCGGCGGCGATCCCGGGCCGAAGGCCGCCTCACCGATCCCCGAACGTGCCCCCGACGAGGTGGTGACGATGTCCACCTGGCCGGGTCAGGCGCTGCTCTACCGGCTGAGCGGCGACCGCAACCCGTTGCACTCCGACCCCCGCTTCTCCTCCCGAGGCGGCTTCGAGCGTCCGATCCTGCACGGCCTGTGCACCTACGGGGTCACCGGCCGGGCCCTGGTCGGGACCGTCGCCGGGGGCGACGGGGATGCGATGGCGTCGATGAGCGGCCGGTTCTCCTCGCCGGTGCTGCCCGGCGAGAGTCTTCAGGTCGCGATGTGGCGCGTCAAGGACACCGTGACCGCCTTCCAGACCCGAAAGGAGGACGGCACCGTGGTGCTCGACCGCGGACTGGCCACCTGGCGCTGACCTCGGAGGGTCCCCGGGCGCGGGACCTACTCGGACGTCCGCGGCGCGCCCTCGGCGACCTCCCCGTCGAAGAGCCGCTGGGCGAGCGCGATCGCGTGCCGGGCGACCTTCCGCGCCTGGCGCTTGGTCTCGCACGCGGCCGTCATCCGGGCGGCCTCACCGATGAGCGCGGTCAGGATCGCTCCCAGCAGCTGATCCTCGTCACTGCCACCGAGCCCGAGGACCTGCAGATTGCGGCGGATCCATTCGATGTTGCGCCGGCGGCGCATCACCTCGAACCCGGGTGGGCCGTCACCGGCGTAGAAGACCGGGAGCAGCTCGCGGTCCTCCCAGACGGCGTCGAGGTAGGCCAGCGCGCCGGCCTCGAACTGGTCGCGCGGCGAGTTGACCCCGCTCGTGCGCATCTTCGCCACGCTCGCGGCCGCCGCGGCAGCCAGCCGGTCGACGTACTCCTCCCACAGGGCGAGGTAGAGCTGCTCCTTGCCCCCGAAGTGGTGATAGACGCTGCCGACGCTCGAGTCGGCGCGGGCGACGACGTCGGAGACGCTGGCCACGGTGTAGCCCTTCTCGGCGAAGACCGCGCGCGAGGCATCCAGGAGCTGGCGGCGCGTCTCCTCCGTCCTGGCCCAACGACGCCCAGCCGGGCGTTGCGATTCGACCTCTAGCGCCATCGTCCACTCCTCGTCGTCATCCCGGGATCTTCCCACAATATGCGCAATTCCTCTTGACGACGAACCGCTACTGCGTGACCCTTCTCATAGTCCATTCTAGAAAATGATTCTAGAAACTCACTCTAACCGAAGGAGCGGGCAATGATCGACTTCGCGCTGGGAGAAGAGCATCGAGCGGTCAAGGAGGCGGTGCGTCAGTTCATCACCAAGGAGGTGATGCCACTGGAGGACCAGGTCCTCCTCAACGAGCGCAACGGCAGGCCGGCTCTCGAGCCGGGCCAGCTCAAGGACCTGCAGGCAAAGGCCCGCAAGTACGGCTACTGGGGCATCAACACCCCGGAGGAGTACGGCGGCATGGCCGCTGGAGCGCTGATGTCGGCGATCATCGCCGGCGAGTCCGGCCGCACCTTCGTGCCGTTCCGCTTCGGCGGCAGCGCGGACAACATCCTCTACGCCGGCACCGAGGAGCAGAAGCAGGAATACCTCATCCCCACCATCGAGGGTGAGCGTCGCAGCTGCTTCGCCATCACCGAGCCCGGCGCCGGCTCCGACGCCCGCAGCATCCGGACCCGGGCGGTCCGCGACGGGGACGACTGGGTGATCAACGGGGAGAAGATCTTCATCACCAACGGAAACGAGGCCGACTTCGTCATGGTCTTCGCCGTCACCGACCCCGAGAAGGGTGCCGACGGCGGAGTCACCTGCTTCCTGGTCGACCGGGCGATGGGCTGGGAGTCCACCCCCATCCCGACCATGGGCGAGTGGGGTCCGGCGGCACTGAGCTTCCAGGACGTACGCGTCCCGAACGACCACATCCTCGGCGAGGAGGGCAAGGGCTTCGAGCTGGCGATGCAGTGGATCGGCAACGGTCGCTTCATGATCCCGGCCGGGGCCATCGGCGCCGCCGAGCGGATGCTCGAGATGGCGATCGAGCACGCCAACAACCGCCACTCGATGGGCCAGCCGATCGCGAACTACCAGTTCATCCAGGGGCACATCGCCGACAGCGCCGTGGAGCTCGAGGCGGCGCGCTGGCTGACCCTCCACGCCGCATGGCAGGTGGAGAACAAGATGGATGCCCGGCACGCCTCGTCGGTCGCGAAGCTGTACGGCACCAACATGGCCAACCGCGTCGTCGACCGTGTCCTCCAGATCCACGGCGGCATGGGCTACACCAAGGAGCTCCCGCTGGAGCGCTGGTACCGGGAGCTGCGTCTGCTCCGCATCTTCGAGGGAACCGACGAGATCCAGCGGCGTACGATCGCGCGAAACCTCCTCAAGGGCAACGTCAAGGTGGGAGCGTCGTTGGCATGAGCACCCTCGACGCCGATCGTCTGCAGGAGTTCTTCAGCCCGAAGTCGGTCGCCCTGGTCGGGG
>NZ_JBHVKN010000041.1:0-31690 GCF_042798075.1 Nocardioides sp. NPDC057772 | reverse complement strand
GCTGCGTACGGCTGCCTCTACTTCTTCGGCTCGACGACCACGATGGTGCTGAGGATCTTGTCGGCGAAGGTCTGACGCTTGTCGTCCCACAGCGGCCACAGGTAGCCGATGTAGCAGGCGAGCTGGTCGAGGTAGTGGACGAAGAAGCGTCCGATCGAGAACCAGGTGCCGAGGACCTGGCCGTCGGCCTCCTTGACGACCTTGATGCCGAGGACACCCTTGCCGATCGAGTAGCCGGTCTTGCCCTGCTTCAGGCCGTAGTTCCAGAACAGGAAGGCGAGACTCACGAGGAAGCCGACGAACATGAGGAGCCCGCCGATGGCCATGAGCGCCCCGTTGGGCTCGCCGGCGGGCGTGTACATGCCGGTGTTCGGGTCATACTCCGAGACGCCACCCGCGGCGGCCCCACCGATGAGCAGGCCGTAGCCGATCCAGAACGGGATCATGGCGACCGCCCCGACGAGTCCGTCGATGATGAAGGCACCCGCACGTGCGCCCCAGGAGGCGTACGGCGGCGTCGGAGCGCCGTAGCCGCCCGGAGCTCCGTAACCAGCCGGGGCGCCGTAGCCGTAACCGGCCGGACCGGCCGGAGCGGCAGGGGCGGCGCCGTAGCCCGGTGCGGGCGGAGGCGGTGGGGCGCTGGGCTGGCCATAGGCCGGCGCGGGCGGCGGAGTCGGCGGCAGAGGAGGCTGGCCGGAGGGGTCCTGCGGGGCGCCAGGAGGCGGGCCGTAGTTAGACATGGGCAGAGTATGGCCACATCGCGACGCAATTGTCAGCGCACACGCCTGGGCCTGCCGCGGCTATGGACGAGGCTCGACGACGACCACGGTGCCGACGATCTTGTCGGCGAAGGTCTGACGCTTGTCGTCCCACAGCGGCCACAGGTAGCCGAGCATGCAGAACCCGTCGAGGACGTGGAGCAGCTGCCGGGCCAACGCGACCGGGACGCCGATCGTGGCCTGCGAGTCGTGACGGACCAGCTTGATCCCGATGACCCCCTTGCCGATGGTGTAGCCGGAGCGGCCCTGCTTGAGGACGTGGTTCCAGATCGCGAAGACGAGGCCGCCGACCCATCCGGCCAGGGTGACCAGAAGCCCGAACGCGGTGACGAAGAAGCCCGACTCCTGCGCCAGCCCACCGCCCACCCCGGCGACCAGATAGAACGGCAGCAGCAGCGCGACGTCGATCAGCGCGCCGCCGGCGCGGCGGGCCCAGGTCGCGAGCGGAGGCCCGGAGGGGACGTACGACTGCTGTGCCCAGGGCGGCATCTGGGGCTGTTCGCCCGGTCCACGAGCGGGGTCCTGCGGTGCGCCTGGCGGCGGCCCGGTCGGCGGGCCGAAGTTGGACATGTGGTGGGTCATCTCCTCGAGTGTGCTGACCTGCTGACCTGACCGACGTTCAATCTATCGGGTCAGGCAGGGGTTAGCCTGACCCTTGTGGCTGGAGCGGCGAAGGCAATGGATCGGGCTCAGCGCCGGTTCCCGCCGGTCGCGTTCCCGATCGCCGTCGTCTACAAGTTCTACGAGGACCAGGGCAACAACCTGGCCGCGATCATCACCTACTACGCCTTCGTCGCGGTCTTCCCGATCCTGCTGCTCGCCTCGTCGATCCTCGGTTTCGTGCTGGAGGGCAACCCGCGCCTGCAGGAGGACGTGCTCGACACGGCGCTGGCGCAGTTCCCGATCATCGGCGACCAGCTCGGACGCAAGGAGCTGACCGGGTCGACCGGCGCGATCATCGTCGGTGGTCTGGCGGCCCTCTACGGTGCGCTCGGTCTCGGCCTGTCGATGCAGAACGCGGTCAACACCGCCTGGTCGGTGCCGCGCAACAGCCGGCCCAACCCGATCCTGCTGCGAGTGCGGTCGCTGTTCATGCTCGCCGCCGGTGGCCTGGCCATCCTCTCGGTCACCGCGCTGTCCCTGGTCTTGAGCCACACCGACTTCCTCGGGTTCAAGGCGGTCGACGTCGGCTACTGGCTGGTGATCCTCGGCACCGTCGCGATCGTCACCGGCATGCTGTGCGTCGTCTTCCGGATGGCCACCACGCGCGACCACTCGCTCGCGCACGCCCTCCCGGGGGCGTTCACCTTCGGGCTGCTGTGGCAGGTGCTGCAGTACTTCGGCGCGGAGTTCGTCCAGCACGTGCTCGCCGCCACCCGCGGCATGAACCAGACCTTCGCGCTGGTCCTCGGTCTGGTCGCCTTCCTCTACATCGCGGCGCTGATGGTGGTGATCTCCATCGAGGTCAACGTCGTCTACTCGCGCCACCTGTGGCCGCGGGCGCTGCTCACCCTCTTCACCGACGACGTCGAGCTGACCGAGGCCGACCGCCGCGCCTACGCGAGCTACGCCCTCATGCAGCGCCACAAGGGCTTCGAGACGGTGGCGGTCACCTTCGACGGTCCCGACGGCAACACCCACGAGATCGTCATGGACCCCTCCTGGCTCCGCAAGACTGCCCGCCGGATCCGGCGCCGCGACGAGTTCAGCCGCCCGTTGCCGCCGACCAAGCCACCGCCCCCGGTCCCGCCGGGCAAGCTGCGCGCGGTGCCGCACCCCGACGAGGGCGAGCAGAAGCGGCGTACGGGGCCTTAGGGCTTACGCAGCGGCACGAAGCGATACCAACCGTGGCTGCTCAGGCGCGCGGTGCCGGTCTCGTTCCGTTCGACCAGCATCATCAGGCCGGCCACCGGCACCACCATCCGACCCGGCGCGGCGAGCTGGTCCATCAGCTCGCCCGGCATCGCCTCGGCCTCGGCGGAGACGAGAATGCGGTCGTACGCAGCCTGGTCAGGCCACCCGAGCACGCCGGGCCTCGCCTTCTCGATGCGGGCCCACGGCTGGTCGGTCGCGGCCAGGTTCCGGCGGCCGAACCTGACCAGGGACGGCTCCAGCTCGACGCCGATGACCATTCCCTCGGGCCCGGTCAGATGCGCGAGCAGCGCGGTGGTCCAGCCCGATCCGGAGCCGACGTCGAGCACCTTGTCGCCCGGTGAGACCTGGAGAAGGCGAAGCATGTCCGCCACGGTCCGCGGCTGCGAGTTGGTCTGCCCGTGGCCGATCGGAAGCGGCTCGTCGAAGCCCGCGAAGTCCCGCTCCTCAGGTGGGAGGAATCCCTCCCGAGGAATGGCGGAAAACGCATAGCGGACCGGGTCCACACCCCCAGTCAAGCACCGTAAGGTCTGCCCCATGACTGAGTCGCCTGAAACCACCGCTGAGCTCGTCCACCTCGATGTCGTCGACGGAGTCGCCACCATCACCCTCGACTCGCCGGCCAACCGGAACGCGCTCTCCCGCCAGCTGGTCACCGAGCTGTTCGATGCCCTGCACGCGGCCGACAAGGACACCTCGGTCAAGGCGGTCGTGCTTCAGGCGACCGGCACCGTCTTCTGTTCCGGCGCCGACCTCTCCGAGGCCGCGACCGTGCCGATGGAGGAGGGCACCCGCGGGATCGTACGTCTCCAGCGCACCATCGTCGCCCTGACCAAGCCCGTCGTGGCGAAGGTCCAGGGCCCCGTGCGCGCCGGCGGCCTCGGGCTCGTCGCCGCCGCCGACATCGCGATCGCCGCCGACACCGTCTCCTTCGCGCTCACCGAGGTCCGCCTGGGCCTGGCCCCCGCCGCGATCTCCCTCTCGATCCTGCCCCGGATCGACTCCCGCGCCGCCTCCCGCTACTTCCTCACCGGCGACAAGTTCGACGCCGCCGAGGCCGCCCGCATCGGCATCCTGACCGCAGCCGTCCCCGCCGAGTCGCTCGACGACGAGGTCGCCGCCATCACCTCCTCGTTGTTGGAAGGATCGCCTCAGGGTCTGCGCGAGACCAAGCGCCTCATGGTCCGCGGCCTGGTCGAGCACATCGACGCCGGCGGCGAGGAGATGGCCGCCCTCTCCGCCCGCCTCTTCGGCTCCGACGAGGCCCGCGAGGCGATGACCGCCTTCCTGACGCGGAAGAAGTAGCTCGACAAATGAGAACGGCGCGAGGCAACCATCCTGGCCGCCCACACGGTCAGGGTGGGCATGACGACGGATGCCATCGCGCCGACCCGGCGCGAGCGTGAGGTGAGGGTTGCGGCGGTCGACTTCGACGACTTCGTCGCGGCGCGATCGGGTGCGCTGCTGCGTACCGCCTATCTCCTCACACGTGACCACGCGCTCGCCGAGGACCTGCTGCAGACGTCGCTCACCAAGGCGTGGTTCGCCTGGGCGAAGATCGAGAACCACGAGGCGTACGTCCGCAGGATCCTCGTCAACACCTACACCTCGTGGTGGCGACGGAAGTGGAACGGCGAGCAGGCTGTCCCGGAGCTCGTCGAGAGCTCCGTCGACCATCCCGAGGAGGGCGCCCACGATCTGTGGACCGCGCTCGGGAGGTTGCCGCGCCGACAGCGCGCGGTCATCGTCCTGCGCTACTTCGAGGACCTCACCGAGGCCCAGACAGCCGATCTGCTCGGTTGCTCCGTCGGGACCGTGAAGTCCCAGACGTTCAAGGCCCTCGCCAAGCTCCGCATCGACCCCGCCCTCGCTCCGGCCCAGGAGGAGAACTGATGAACACCATCGACGACCTCCGTACGATGCTGACCGTTCGCGCCGACCAGGCCGGCGCTCCGATGATGGCGCGTGGCGTGGCTGTTCGCGCGCGGATCCAGCAGGTTCGTACGCGGCGGGCGGCCGTAGCCGCTGTCGTTGCCGCCGTGGTTGCCACCGCCGGCCTGGTGGTGCTGATGCCAGGCCTCGCCCGCGTACCTGTGGCCGGGCTGCCGGGGGAGGTGAAGGCCCTGCACTTCACCTACGAGCTCGCCGACACCGAGGCGCTGGAGGTCGGCCCCGATCATGATCAGATCGAGGTGCCCACGCCGAGCGACGACGGACAGTGGGGAGTCGTCGTACGAGGAACCGGTCTGGAGGCCGGCACCGCCACGGTCTTCATCAACGACGAGCCGGTCCTGCGGGTCAGGGGAGATGAGCGCTCCGCGTTGCACCCGATCCCGTTCCATGCGGGCGGACACATCACCGTGCAGGCAACGAACGCTCCTGACGGCGGTGAGGTGTCGCTCGGCCTCTACGAGAGGACCGGGGGCATCGCGGGCGATGCGGTGAGCCACGCAGGACGGATATTTCCGGCGACCTACGGCGGCGCGTCGCTCCTCGGCGGAGAGTTCGGCGATCCGGACGACACGGTGGTCCGCTACTCGTTCCGCGCCAGTGGCCGACCGATCGTGGTGGCACCGGTCTGCATGGACCCGACGGGCATGTTCGAGGTCAGCTATCAGATCGACGGGAAGGCGGTCGGAGGCGGCGGCTGCAGCGCGGACTCGTTCGTCATGCCGACGCCTGATCTGGCGATCAGCCAGCTGTGGCAACCGGACGGATTGCTGTCGCCCGGCCGTCACACCGTGAAGCTGGTCGCCATGCGCCGGGACGGATCGACCAACCCACCGGAGCATGTCGCCGTCCTCATGGGGATTGCGGTCTACGAGGCCGGGGACCAGATTCAGCTGGGTGCCACGAAGATCGACAAGCTCACCGAGCACGACGGTCGGCGCTGGCAGGTGGACCGGGTCATCCCGATCTCGAAGACTCGCGCGTTCTCGACCGAGATCGCCACCGGCGATCGCCCAGCGCTGGTCGGCTATCAGACCTGTGGCGGGTCCGTCACGAGCCGCGCGACGTCCCGTGAACTCGGTCGACGCACGGACGGTTCGACGTCCACGGACAACACCGGGGGTTGCGGCTATCTGGTGGGCGACCAGCTGTTGGCGTACGACACGTACGACGTCGCTCTGGAGACGACCGAGGACGACCTCGCGAGGAGCGGCAACGGCCACGACACCTTCGACGGAGCACTGGTGGTCTACCGTCCGGTCGACTGATGGCACCTGTGCCCGCGTTACCCCACGTCGGGGTAGAGTTGTCTCCTTGCCGTGCGCCATGGGGGGCGCACGGCGGGTGTGGATCTTTGTGACGGGGGAACATCCAGTTGAACGACAAGCTGGCTGAGCGCGAGATCGCTCAGGAGCAGGGGTTCGTAGATCGTGTCTACCTCCAGCTGGGGGAGTCGGCGCGCGCTGCGCAGGAGCTGGCCAAGGAGGGCCGCGACCGTGGGCGCCTGGGGCACGAGGGCGGACTGGTCGAGCGCGACGCGTTCGCCTTCCAGGCGGCGCGACGGATCGCCCAGCTCGATGCTGCGCACGAGGGGCTGGTCTTCGGTCGCCTCGACCTCGACCCGGAGGTCGACCCGGAGCCGCGCTACGTCGGCCGCATCGGTCTGCGCAACGCCGAGCGCGACTCGTTGCTGATCGACTGGCGTGCCCCGGCGGCCGCGGTGTTCTACCAGGCCACCGCGGTCGAGCCGAAGTCGGTGATCCGGCGCCGCGTGCTCCGCTCCGAGGGCCAGACCGTCGTCGGCATCGAGGACGAGCTGCTCGACGCCGAGGCTCTGGAGCGTTCCGGTGCCGACCTGCCGATCGTCGGTGAGGGCGCGCTGATCGCCCAGCTCAGCCGTGCCCGCGACCGCACGATGCACTCCATCGTCGCCACCATCCAGGCCGAGCAGGACAAGGCCATCCGTGCGCCGGGTCGCGGCGTGACCACGATCTCCGGCGGTCCCGGAGTGGGCAAGACCGTGGTGGCTCTCCACCGGGCGGCGTACCTGCTCTACACCGAGCGCCGGCGCTACGAGTCCGGCGGCGTGCTCATCGTGGGCCCGTCGGGCGTCTTCATGCGCTACATCGAGCGCGTCCTGCCGAGCCTCGGTGAGACCGCGGTGGCACTGCGTTCGCTGGGTGAGGTCGTCGACGGCGTACGCGCCACCTGGCACAACGACCCCGCCGTCGCCGACGTGAAGGGCTCGGCCAGGATGGCCGAGGTGCTGCGTCGTGCCTCGCGCCAGCAGGCGCCGGGCTCCCCGCGCGAGTTCAAGGTCTTCTACCGCGACGACTCGCTGCGGCTGGACGGCAAGCGGCTCGGTGAGCTGCGCCGCCAGCTGATGAGCCAAGGCCGCCGCAACCAGCAGCTGCGCCGCGTACCCCAGATGCTTCTCGACATCCTCTGGCGTCAGGTACGCGGTGAGCGCGGCCGCGAGCGGGGCCGCGAGGCCTTCAACGACGAGATGCTCGACAACCCGGCCTTCCTCGACTTCGCCGCCGCCTGGTGGCCCGCGCTCGAGGCGCGGGAGGTGCTCGGCTGGCTCCGCGACCCGGAGTTCCTGGCCCGCGTCTCCGAGGGGATCCTGACCTACGACGAGCAGCAGCTGCTCCTGAAGTCGTGGGCTGGCCGCGGGCTGACCGACGCCGACCTGGCCATCGAGGACATCCCGCTGCTCGACGAGCTGCGCTACGCGATCGGCGACATCCCCGAGCAGGTCGCCGACGAGCGCGACGCCGACCAGAGTGGCATCGACATCGCCGAGCTGATGACCGCCTCCGACCGCGAGTTCGCCTCGGGCCGGGGCTGGCGCCCGCCGACCTACCGGATCGACGACGACCCGTTCGCCCACATCCTCATCGACGAGGCCCAGGACCTCACCCCGATGCAGTGGCGGATGGTCGGTCGCCGGGGACGTACGGCCTCCTGGACGATCGTCGGTGACCCGGCTCAGTCCTCGTGGCCGGTGCCGGAGGAGGCGGAGGAGGCGCGGGCCAAGGCGCTCGAGGGCAAGCCGGTCCACTCCTTCCACCTGTCCACGAACTACCGCAACTCGGCCGAGATCTACGCCTTCGCCGCCGCGTACGCCGAGCGGGTCGGGCTCGACGCCGACCTGCCGACCGCGGTCCGCTCCACCGGCGTCGAGCCGCAGGTCATCGAGCACGCGGTCGACCTGGAGAAGGCCACCCGGGAGGCGGTCGGCGAGATCGCGTCCCAGGTCGGCGGCACCGTCGGCATCGTGGTCCCGGTCGCGCGCCGCTCCGAGGTCAACTCCTGGCTGGCGTCGTGGACGGAGTTCGCGGCCGACGCTCCTTCGGCTGCCGCCTCGGCCGCCGACCCGACCTCTGTGCCCTCCGGCGAGGACCGCATCGTCGTCCTCACCGGTCTGGACACCAAGGGCCTCGAGTTCGACGGCATCGTCGTGGTCAGCCCCGACGAGATCGAGCGTGAGTCGGCCACCGGCCGCGCCACGCTCTACGTCGTCCTCACCCGTGCCACCCAGCTCCTGACCACCGTCTCCTGACTAGAGGGCGGCGATCCAGGGGTGGCCGGGCAAGGTCTGTTCGAGCGCGCCGCGCAACCACCTGCGGTCGCGGTCGTTGAGCAGCGGGACGGTGGCGTCGAAATCGGCCTGATCCTTCGGGCGCAATCCGCTGGCCTTGTAGAGAAGCTGGATCTCGGGGGCCAGATAACGTACGCCGTCCCGCTCCCAGAGCGCATCGGTCATCGGCATCCGGATCGACGGATCGCGACGGTACTCCCACAGTCGGGCTGAGCCAGG
The DNA here is from genome assembly GCF_042798075.1 of Nocardioides sp. NPDC057772. Lineage (NCBI taxonomy): Bacteria > Bacillati > Actinomycetota > Actinomycetes > Propionibacteriales > Nocardioidaceae > Nocardioides > Nocardioides sp. NPDC057772. The sequence goes on along the minus strand of NZ_JBHVKN010000041.1, from coordinate 23,266 downwards.
GGAGAGCAGGATGTCGTACTCCCAGGGGCTCAGCGCGCTCTTGCGTATCCAGATCTGACCCTCGGTGTCCCACAGCGTGGCATCAGGATCGTCGTCGATGTCGTCGTCGGGAAGCAGCGGGCGCAGCGCCGTCGTGCCGGCTGCCCACACGTCGAATCGTCCCGCCAGATGCTTCCTCAGCCGTGGCAACTCGTTACGCAGCACGCTGACGTCGACGTCCTCGTGCTCACGACGCACGCCGGTGAACGCTTCGATCGCCCATCCACCGGCGATCCACCAGGTGCCGGGATAACCGGCGAACAGTGTGGCCACGTCGGCCGGCGTGTGCGAGGCCCAGCGCCCATAGAGCCGCTCGAAGTCCTCATTGCTCAAGTCGTTGACTCCCACCGGCGGAGCCTAGCCGTCATCGCCGACTCGGCGCGTCTGTCCCGTCGAATTGCGCCGAGTCGGCGCGACTGTCCCGCGTTGTTGGGGCAGTTGCGCCGACTCGGCGATCAGATCTGGGACATCAGCGCCGACTCGGCGAGCTTCGGCGGGACAGGTGCGCCGACTCGGGTCAGCCGAAGGAGGGCTTGGCGTCGGCGGTGACCTCGATGCCCTCGGCGAACTCGACGAGCTGCTTGTCGGTGAGGTGGATGGTGTTCCACATCTGGATGACGACGGTGAAGTCGCGGTAGGCGTACTTGAGCGTCGTCGTGCCTTCGGAGTTGGTGACGATGGTGGCGGGCTGGCCGTCGACGGTGGTGTCGGTGGCGCTCTCGGTGGGCGAGGATTCGGTCTCGAGGGTCACCACGATCTTGTCCCGGAAGTCGCTGATGGTCGACTTGTCGTCGGGGCGGGCGACGGCGAGGACGTGCTGGTCGGTTCCCTGCAGCACGAAGCCCTCGGGCACCTTTGCCACGGTGTAGCCGGGCATCTGAGTGCCGTCGTAGTCGACGAGGCGTACGTTGTCGGCGGCCTGGGTGATCGGCGTGACCTCGTCGTCGGAGGTCAGGGCGATCCCGCCGAAGGCGCCGCCGACCGTGAGGGTCAGGGCGGCGCCGCCGAGGGCGGCACGCTTGATCCGGCGGCGGGAGAGAGCCCGGTGTCCGCGGCGGAGGTCGGCGGCGGTGTCGTCCGTCGGCGAGGCGGCCGGGGTCAGGCGGGCGAGGCGGTCGATCACGTCGTTCATCGGGAGTCTCCTGTCAGTTGGGTGGGGGTGAGCAGCGCACGGAGCTTGTCGAGGCCGCGTGCCGTCTGGGACTTCACGGTTCCGGTCGAGCAGCTCAACGCGTCGGCGACGTCGTCTACCGAGAGGTCGTGGACATGGCGGAGCACGACCGCTGCACGCTGGCGGGGTGGGAGCTCGGCCAGGGCCGCGACCAGCTCGGGATCGACCATCGCCGGGTCCTCGACCGCGGCCTCGGGCAGCGAGACCGCGCCGTGCTCCCGTCGGAAGAACGGCCGCCTGCGGTGGTCGGTCAGGCAGTTGACCAGGGTGCGGCGAGCGTACGCAGCGGGCTGCTGGGACGCTCGCCCCCAGGCCAGGTAGACCTTGACCAGGGTCGTCTGGACCAGGTCCTCGGCCAGGTGGGCGTCGCCGGCGGTCAGCAGCCGGGCGGTGCCGACGAGCTGCGCTCGGTGGCGGCGTACGAAGGCCTCGAATTCGGCGTCTTGGGAACGTCTCACGCTCTCTCAACGGATCGAGGGCACGACGGGGTTGCACGTGGCCCACCATCCGAATCGAATGGGTCTGGCGCGAGCACGCGGATTAGGCTCATCCCATGACGACCAACAGCCCTGCCCGGACCGCGATCGAGGAGATCACGGGGCATGAGGCGTGGGCGATCATCCGGCGCTCCTCGCGGGCCGGCGACCGGGACACGGTCGGGGTGCTCGCGGGCACGAGGTCGGTGGTCGAGTCGCTGCTCGACGTGCCTCTCGAGGAGGGTGCCCCGGAGCCCGGCAAGGTGGCCGACCGGCTGCTCGCGGTGCCGTTCCGGCAGGTGACCGAGCGCGGCTTCGAGGCGCACGACGACGGCACCCCGCTGGTGGTCGTCGACGTCGAGCGCGAGTGGGAGTTCTCGGTCGCCGAGGTGATCGAGGCGCTGCCGGACGTGCCCGTGGAGTTCACCGACCGCGGTGGGTTCGACGTGGACGACGACACCTACGCCGACCTGGTCAAGACCGTCATCGAGGACGAGATCGGCCAGGGCGAGGGCGCCAACTTCGTGATCGGCCGCCATTACCGGGCCCAGCTCGACGACTGGAACCACGACCGCGCGCTCACCGTGCTGCGTCGTCTTCTGGAGCGCGAGCGCGGGGCCTACTGGACCTACTGCTTCTTCACCGGCGACCGCTACCTGATCGGGGCGAGCCCGGAGCGCCATGTCAGCGTCCACGGCGGCGACGTCCGGATGAACCCGATCTCCGGCACCTTCCGGCTGCCACACGACCTCGAGGGAACGCCCGAGAAGATCGCCCACGACCTCAAGGGGCAGCTGACCGACTTCCTGACGGATCAGAAGGAGGTCTACGAGCTCTTCATGGTGGTCGACGAGGAGCTCAAGATGATGTGCGACATCTGCGACCAGGGCGGCCAGGTGCTCGGGCCGTTCCTGAAGCCGATGTCACGGCTGATCCACACCGAATACCTGCTCGCCGGCCGCTCCGGGCGTGATCCGCGCGAGATCCTGCGCGACACGATGTACGCCGCCACCGTCACCGGCTCACCGGTGGAGAACGCGTGCCGGCTGATCAAGAAGTACGAGCCGGAGGGCCGTGGCTACTACGGCGCCGCCCTCGCGCTGCTCGGCCGTGACGAGTCCGGTGCGCCGACGGTCGATTCGCCGATCGTGATCCGGACCGCGGACGTGTCGCTGACCGGTGAGCTGAAGGTGAGCGCCGGGGCGACCCTGGTGCGCGACTCCGACCCGAACTACGAGGTCGCCGAGACGCACGCCAAGGCCGGCGGGATCCTGTCGGCCTTCGGACTGGTGCCGGCCGCGCCGGCGCTCGCGCAGGACGTCTCCGAGCTGGTCAACGACGAGGACCTGCTGCTGACCCTGGCCGCCCGCAACCGCCGGCTGTCGTCGTTCTGGCTCACCGACCAGGCCGACGAGGAGCCCTCGGCCCACCTCGCCGGCAAGCACGCGGTGATCCTCGACGGCGAGGACGACTTCGTACGCATGCTGCGCCACGTCCTCCGGGTGCTCGGCATGACCTCGTCGGTGGTCCGCCACGAGGACTACGAGGATGGTGCTTTCGAGGGTGCCGATCTGGTGATCGTCGGTCCCGGGCCGGGCGACCCGCGCGACGACGAGGACCCCAAGATGGCCAAGCTGCGCTCCGCGGTGGCGTCGCTGCTCGAGAGCGGACAGCCTTTCCTGGCGGTCTGCCTCGGCCACCAGGCGCTGTGCCACCAGCTCGGGATCGGGCTGCACTACAAGGACATCGTCTTCCAGGGCACCCAGACCCGGGTCGGCCTCGGGTTCGGCGGACGGCCGCGGCGCGAGCGGGTCGGCTTCTACAACACCTTCGTGGGACGCCTCGGGTCGACGGAGCTGCCCGCGGGGGTCTCGGTGGACGCCGACCCCGAGACGGGTGACATCCACGCGATCTCCGGACCCCACTACGCCGGCATCCAGTTCCACGCGGAGTCGGTCCTCACCGAGCGTGGCTACGACCTCATCCACGACGTCGTCAGCGACCTTCTAGCCCAATGAGCGCCCGCGTTGTGGTGGTCGACCACCACGACTCCTACGTGTGGAGCCTCGTCCACATGATCGCGCAGGTCACCGGCGAGATGCCGGACGTCGTCGAGCACGACGAGGTGAAGCTCGGCGACCTGGCCGGCTACTCCCATGTGGTGCTCTCGCCCGGGCCCGGCCACCCTGCCGACCCGGCGGACTTCGCGGTCGGGCGTGACGTACTCCTGGCGGCGGGGCGGCCCGTCCTCGGCGTCTGCCTGGGGATGCAGGGCCTGGTGACCGCCTACGGCGGGGTCGTCGACCGGATCGAGCCCGCCCACGGTGAGGTCGCGCAGGTGACCCATGACGGCCAGGGTGTGTTCGCGGGCCTCCCGTCCCCGCTCGAGGCGGTGCGCTACCACTCCCTCGCGGCCGTCTCCGTGCCTGATGTCCTGGAGATCACGGCCCGGTCCGAGGACGGGGTCGTGATGGGCGTACGCCACCGGTCGCTGCCGCTGGAAGGCGTGCAGTTCCATCCCGAGTCTGTGCTCTCCCAGCACGGTGCGGCGATGGTCGCGAACTTCCTGAACCGGCAGGTCTGAGGCAGCGGTGAGCGTCGAGGACCTCTTCGCCGAGGTGGCCGCCGCACACCCGCGCTGCGTCTGGCTCGACGGCGGTGGCGCGCGCGAGTGGTCCGGCACCCGGTCCCTGATCGGCTGGCTGGAGGACGACGACGTCTCGCTGACGTACTCGGCCGCTCGGCGTGAGGTTCTGCGCCATGCCGGCGGGCGCTCCGAGGTCGTCGGCGACGACATCTGGGAGGTTCTCGAACGCGAGGTCGGGCCCGGGGAGCAGTGGTTCGGCTATCTCGGCTACGCCTGCCGGCCCGATCTCCCCGCCGCTCCGTCGCAGGACGTTCCCGATGCGGTCTGGATGCGGCCGTCGCACATCCGGCTCTTCGAGCACGAACTTCTCGGGCAATCCCTGCACTTCTCGGGTGTTGCAATGCCAGAGAAGTGCAGGAATACCCGGTTAACCGGGGATTCCTCCCCGCCGTCCCCCGCCTACCGCGCCGCCTTCGCCCAGATCCAAGACGCCCTCCACGCCGGCGACACCTACGAGGCCAACCTGACCTACCGCACCACGGTCGAAGCCGAGGCCGACCCGGTGGAGACATATCTGCGGCTCAGAAGCATCAACCCCGCCCCGTACGCAGGGTTCCTCCAGCACGACGTCGCCGGCCACGCTGCGTGGCTGCTGAGCTCGAGCCCGGAGCGGTACGCGGTCATCGACGAGGAGCGCACGATCGAGACCAGGCCGATCAAGGGGACGACGCCACGAGGTGCCACGGCAGAACAGGACGCCGCCAACGCGGAGCTGCTGCGTACGGATCCCAAGCTGCGCAGCGAGAACCTGATGATCGCCGACCTGCTCCGCAACGACCTGGCGATGGTGTGCGATCCAGGGACGGTGGAGGTGCCGGGCCTGATGCAGGTGGAGTCCTACGAGACCGTGCACCAGCTCGTCACCACGGTCCGAGGACGCCTCAGCGACGGGATCACCACGATCGAAGCGCTGCGCAGGCTCTTCCCCGCCGGCTCGATGACGGGTGCGCCGAAGCTCCGCACCATGGAGGTCATCGAGCGGGCCGAGCGTGACCTGGGCGGCCCGAGGGCGGCGTACGCCGGGGCGTTCGGCTGGATCTCGGGCGACGGCCCTGCTGATCTGGGCGTCGTCATCCGCACCCTGACGACCCACGACACCCGCACCTGGCGCATCGGCACCGGCGGCGGGATCACCGTCAGATCGGACGTCGCCGAGGAGGCCGCCGAGGCTCGGTTGAAGGCCGATCGTGTGCGTGCTTCCCTCGGTAGATGATCAATCAGGTGAAAAGACGGCGACACGTTGAGACGGCGGTCGTTGTCTATTGGATCGTTCATAAAACGAGGACTACCGTGGACTCATCATGGCGACCATCGACGACAAAGCCCTGCCACATGTGATCGTGCTCTTCGGTGCGACGGGCGATCTGGCGCGCCGCAAGCTCCTGCCCGGCCTGCTCCGGCTCAACGAGGCCGGGCTGATGACGGATGCCCAGATCGTCGGCACGTCCCTGGAGGAGATGTCCGACGAGCAGTTCGTCGCTTTCGCTCGCGAGGCGTGCGAGGAGTTCGGCAAGGGCGACATCACCGACGAGCGGTGGAAGGCGTTCGCAGGGATGCTCTCCTACGTCTCCACCAAGGAAGGCCCGCACGCGCTCGCCGATGCGGTGAAGCTCGCCGAGAAGAAGCTCCAGGGCGTCGCCAGCGACGTACGCCGCCTCCACTACCTCAGCGTCCCGCCCAAGGCCGCCCAGGACGTGATCCGCCAGCTCGAGGAGGCCGACCTCGTCGAGCGCGCCCGGATCATCATGGAGAAGCCCTTCGGCACCGACCTCGAGTCGGCCAAGGAGCTCAACGCGAAGATCCACGAGGTCTTCACCGAGGAGCAGATCTTCCGGATCGACCACTTCCTCGGCAAGGAGGCCGCGCAGAACATCCTGGCCTTCCGCTTCGCCAACGGTCTCTTCGAACCGATCTGGAACCGCAACTTCATCGACCACGTCCAGATCGACATCCCCGAGACGCTGGGCCTGGAGGGACGCACCGCGTTCTACGAGAGCACCGGCGCCTACCGCGACATGGTCGTCACCCACCTGATGCAGGTGCTGGCGTTCATGGCGATGGAGCCGCCGACCACCCTGGCTCCCGGCCCGATCAGCGAGGAGAAGAACAAGGTCTTCCGCTCGATGCAGCCGATCAAGCCGAAGAACGTCGTGCGCGGTCAATACTCCGGCTACCGCGGCAAGAACGAGGTCGCCGACGACTCCGACACCGAGACCTTCATCGCGCTCAAGGTCACCATCGACAACTGGCGCTGGGCCGGCGTGCCGTTCTTCCTGCGCACCGGCAAGAAGCTCGCCGAGGGCGCGCGGATCATCTCGATCGCGTTCAAGGAGCCCCCGCTGACGATGTTCCCGGCCAACTCCGGCGCCGGCACGCAGGGTCCCGACCACCTCACCTTCGACCTGGCCGACCAGTCGAAGATGTCGCTCTCCTTCTACGGCAAGCGCCCCGGCCCCGGCATGAAGCTCGAGAAGTTGTCCATGCAGTTCTCCACCCAGGACACGACCTCCTCGACCAGCGTCCTGGAGGCTTACGAGCGTCTCATCCACGACGCCATGCGCGGCGACCACACGCTCTTCACGACCGCCGAGGGCATCGAGACGCTCTGGGAGATCTCCCAGCCGCTCCTCGACAACCCGCCGCCGGTGCGCCTCTACGCGCCGGGTTCGTGGGGTCCCAACTCGATCCACCAGCTGATCGCCCCGCACGCCTGGCGGCTGCCGTTCGAGCGCTCCTGGCGGGAGACGAAGAAGCACTGACCGGCTAGGGCGCGTTGGCGCTGAGCTGCTCGAGCAGGGCTTGGGCGGCGCGGTCCATGGCGTCGCCGTCGTACGGCTCCAGGTCGACGGAGTTGAAACTCTGGATCAGGGCGCCGTTCTGGACGAAGCCGGTGACGGCGTACGAGCTGACGCCCTGCTGCTTGACCAGCCGGGCGTCATCGGCGCCCTCGACCTCGGGTTCGCTGACCTTGCCCGACTGCACGTCCATGGTCTTCCACGCGTCCGCGAGGGTGCCTTTGAAGGGCAGGTAGTTCAGCTCGTACGCAGTGCCACCCGACTCCTCGGGCAGGAGCGCACAGCGGGGTGCCGCCGAGGTGCCCTTCTCGACGCGGAGCTGGGCGCCGAGGGCCTTCTCGACCGGAGCGATGTCGAGCCCGTCGCACGGGTTGAACGTCTCCTGGGCGGAGTGGTCGGACCCCGACGCGGACGCCGATGCGGATGGGGAGGCGGGTTCCTCGGCTCCGCAGGCAGCGAGGGAGAGCAGCGCCAGCAGACCGGGCGCCAGGACGGCGTATCTCAACGGTTCAGTCCTTCATTGTTCAACACAGCCGGGGGCGGTTCGGTCGGCCGGGGTGAGGCCGAGCCCGGCAGACGTAGCGTCATCCGTGCGCCGCCGTGCGGGGAGCGGGCCGCGGAGACCGACCCGCCGGTGCGTTCGGCGACCTGCCGGACGATAGCGAGGCCGAGCCCCGACCCAGGCATCGAACGGGCCTCGGTGGAGCGGTAGAACCGGTCGAAGACGTAGGGGATGTCGTCCTCGGCGATGCCCGGTCCCTCGTCGTCGACGTGGAGCACACCGGCGTGCAGGGAGATGTGCACCGTGCCGGAGTCCGGGGACCACTTGGCGGCGTTGTCGAGCAGGTTGGTGACGGCACGCTCGAGCGAGCTGGCGTCGCCCATGACCCACCACGGCGCCATCTCCTCGGTGAAGGTCACCGACGGTGCGCGCAGACGGACCCGGGAGAGCGCCCGGTCCACCACGTCGGAGAGGTCCACCGTCTCGAGCGTCGGCTCGGCCGGCTCGTCGCGGGCCAGCTCGACGAGGTCGCCGATCAGGTTGGTGAGCTCCTCGATCTGGGCGCGGATGTCGCCGAGCAGGTCGGCCCGCTGCTCGCCCGAGATCGAGGCGTCGGCCTGGGTGAGGAGCTCGACGTTGGTGCGGAGCGAGGTCAGCGGCGTACGCAGCTCGTGGGAGGCGTCCGCCACCAGCTGCCGCTGCCGGTCCCGGGACGCGGAGACCGCGGACAGCATCCGGTTGAACGAGGTCGCCAGCCGGGCGATCTCGTCGTCGCCCTCGACCGGGAGCGGGGTGAGGTCCTCGGTGGTCGCGATCCGGTCCACCGACGCGGTCAGGCGCCGCACCGGACGCAGACCGCCTGCTGCCACGACCCACCCGGCGAACGCCGCCGCGACGACCCCGGCGGCGCCGAAGAAGAGCACGACGAACCCGAGCCGCTTGTACATCGCCTGCTGCGGCTCCAGCGACTGCGCCAGCATCAGCGCTGAGTTGCTGTCGGGGATCGGCACGCTCACCACTCGGAACACACCGCTCCGGGTGTGGATCGTCCGAACCGCCTGCTTTGCATGCCCCTTCGCTACCGCCTCCTCAGGCTCCCCTGGCAACGGGAAGGTACCGAGCGTCGGCGACCAGTAGTTATGTGCATCGACGACTTCGGCGATCTGGATGTCGCCGGCGTTCAGCACCCATGTCGGGAAGGCCGCTCCGGTCCGGGTGTCCTGGATGGACGCGGTGCTCGCGGCTGCGACATTGGCTCGCTTCAACAGCGACTCGTCCATGTTGGCCTGCAGCTGGATGCGTACGACGAAGTAGAGCCCGATCGCGATCATGGCGATCGAGCCGGCGACGGCGAGGGTGGTCAGCAGGGTGACCCGGCCCGCCAGGGAGCCGCGGTAGCGCGAGCCGGTGGCCGTCGCGGTCACGGCGCTGCTCACGGCTCCTTCAGCACGTAGCCGATGCCGCGTACGGTGTGGATCAGCCGGGGCTCGCCCTCGGCCTCGGTCTTGCGGCGCAGGTAGCCGACGTAGACCTCCAGCGAGTTGGCCGTGGTCGGGAAGTCGTAGCCCCAGACCTCTTCGAGGATGAAGGACCGGTCGAGTACGCGGCGGGGCCGCCGCAGGAACATCTCCAGGAGCGTGAACTCGGTGCGGGTGAGCTCGATGGCCCGATCGCCGCGGGTGACCTCGCGGGTCGTGGTGTTCATGGTGAGGTCGGCGAAGGACAGGGTCTCCTCGTCCTCCTCGCCGATCGGCGCGGCCCGGCGCAGCAGCGCACGCAGGCGGGCCAGCAGCTCCTCGAGCGCGAACGGCTTGGTGAGGTAGTCGTCGGCCCCGGCGTCGAGGCCGTCCACGCGGTCACCGACCGCGTCGCGGGCGGTCAGCACGAGGATGGGTACGTCGTTGCCCGCTGCCCGCAGCGCCTTGGTGGCCTCGATGCCGTCGAGCCGGGGCATCATCACGTCCATCACCACGACGTCGGGGCCGTGGTTGGCGATCCCGGCGAGCGCCTCGGCGCCGTCGCCGGCCAGGGCGACCACGTAGCCGTTGAACTCCAGGGACCGGCGCAGGGACTCGCGCACGGCCTTGTCGTCGTCGACGACCAGCACGTGCGGCTTGTCACCGGCGGCGTCGCTCGGGATGGCAGGGCTGTTCACACTCCTACCCTGCCACCCCTCGCTGAGGCGCCGCTGAGAGACAGCGCGTGTCTTCCTAAGCGTTCTCCTTGCGGAACGTGGAGATGCCCCACCAGACGGAGAGCACGAACAGGACCAGGGTCCAGCCGACGCCCCAGCCGATGTCGGCGATCCCGAGGTCTCCGAAGAACGAGGCTCGCACCGCGTCGACGATGTGCTTGGTCGGGATGATGTCCGCCAGCGTCTCGAGCCACTGGGCGCCGAAGCTCATCGGGAGGAAGATGCCCGAGAGGAGCAGGATCGGCATCAGCAGCATGTTGGTCACCGGCGCCATCACGTCCTCGCTCTTGACGAGCAGCGCGAACGCGTTGGAGGCGGCGGCCCCGGCGCCACCGATCAGCACCGTGATCGCGATGCCGACGAGGATGCCGAGCGGCTTGAAGTCCATGCCCATCACCAGGCCGAGGGCGACCAGGATGATCGCCTGCACCAGGATCTGCAGCAGGTCACGGTAGAGGCGCCCGAAGAGCAGCGCCCCGCGCGAGGCCGGGGTGACCCGCTCCGCCTCGATGACGCCCTCGCGCCACTCGCCGATGAGCGAGAACCCGGCGAACATCGCGCCGAAGACGCCGAGCTGGACGAGCATGCCGGGGACGAACCAGTTGTAGGCGTTGCCACCGAGCTGCTCGATGAGCGGCTCGAGCAGCGGCCCGAAGAGCACCAGGTAGAGGATCGGCTGCATCACGCCGATGAGCACCCAGGCGGGGTTGCGGAGGTTCATCCGCAGCTGCCGGTTGAAGACGACGAACGACTCCCGCAGGAAGCCGGACTTGAGGACGGGCTGCTGGAACTCGGTCATCACTTCGCCCCCGAATTCTGCTCAGCCTCTTCGGCCTCGGGTGCGCCTTCCTCGGCGTCGCGCAGCGAGCGCCCGGTCAGCGTCAGGAAGACGTCGTCCAGGGTGGGCCGGGCCACCTCGATCGACTCCAGCGAGACGCCGTTGGACTCCAGGTCGCGCAGCAGGCCGGGGACGGCCTTCCCGGCCCGCGGCACCCGGCCGCTGACCAGTCGTTCGTCGACCTCGACGTTCTCCGAGATCGAGCCGAGCTTCTCGCGGGCGATCGCGACCTGCTCGTCGGTGGCGACCTCGAGGGAGACCAGGTCGCCGGAGACGGCTGCCTTCAGGTTCTCCGGGGTGTCGTTGGCGACGATGCGGCCCTGGTCGATGACCATCACCCGGTCGGCGAGGGTGTCGGCCTCGTCGAGGTAGTGGGTGGTCAGGAAGACCGTCGCCCCGTGGTCCGTACGCAGCGAGGCGATGTGGTCCCACAGGTTGGCCCGCGCCTGCGGGTCGAGGCCGGTGGTGGGCTCGTCGAGGAAGACCAGCTTGGGGGCGTGGATCAACGCCATCGCGATGTCGAGTCGGCGCTTCTGGCCGCCGGACATGTTGCGCGGCTTGCGGCGCCAGAGCCCTTCGAGCTGCAGCCGCTCGAAGAGCGCCTGCCCGTTCGCTGTGGCGTCCTTCTTGGACATCCCGTAGAGCATCCCGTGGTCGACGACCTCGTCGCCCGCGTAGGCCCCGGAGAAGGTCGATCCGACCTGGGAGCAGTAGCCGATGCTCCGCCGGACGTCGACGGACTGCTTGGCCACGTCGAAGCCGGCCACCGTGGCGGTGCCGGACGTGGGCTTGAGGAGGGTGGTGAGGATGCGGAGGGTGGTGGTCTTGCCGGCGCCGTTCGGCCCGAGGAAGCCGACGACCTCACCCTCGTCGACGTCGAGATCGACCCCGTCGACCGCGACGACTTCTTTCTTCTGCTTGCCATGGCCGGAGGCGAAGGTGTGCCTCAGGCCGCGTGCGTGGATCATGTGTTACTCCCTTGTGCGTGCGAGTCCAGACAAGCACGGACCACAATCACCCGATTTACCGGGCTATTCAAAGTTGAATGCCCGGAGTGTTCAATTTTGAACCCGGGTTGTCAAACCGATTCCCCGGGAAAGGGGAGCCTCAGCCGCGCAGCATCTCCCGATAGCGCTTCCGGTCGGCGTCCATCTGCCAGCCCGGGTCGTCGTCGGCGGGGGTCCAGCCGGAAGCGTCGCCGGCGAAGAAGAGCTTGCCGCTGCGTACGTCGTCCAGGACCTCCACCAGCCACGATCGCTCGGAGCGGAGCTTGTCGATCTGGAGGTGCAGGCCGCTGACGGTGTGGGGTGGCGCCATGCGCGCATTCACCCGGGCGGCCGCGTCGAGCTCCTTGATCGTGCGCTCGAGGTTCTTCAGCCGGACGCTCAGGTGCTGGACCGCGGCCTTCCGCTCCAGCAGCGGCACCAGCGAGAAGGCGGCGTAGAAGGAGAGGCCGTTGTAGGCGTCGACGGCCTCCAGCGACCGGGTGATCAGGCGCTCCAGCTCCGCGCGGCCGCCGGCGCTGATCTCGTAGACCGCGACCGTACGCCCGTTGTCGACCAGGTCGTGCCTTGTCAGATGGCCCTTGTCGGCGAGCGAGCTCAGTGCGTGGTAGATCGAGCCGGGGTTGATGTTGGCCCACTGGTCGACCTGCCACGACATCAGCTCGCGCCGGATCTGGTAGCCGTTGACGGGCTCGAACAGCGCCACCGCCCCCAGCAGCAGCATCCGTGTGTCGTCTCCGGCCATAGGGAGATTCTAGGGGCGGCACGACCTCGCCTCAGCGGGCCGTCAGCTGCCAGAGATGGCCGTCGGGGTCCGCGACGACCGCGCGGTACTCGCCCCACGGAGCCGCCTCCGGCCCGAGTACGCCGCGGCCGAGAGCCGTCGCGGTCGCATAGCGCGCCTCCACCTCGTCTCGTGAATCGAGCTCGATCGTGACCAGGCACTGCTTCAGGTCGTCCGGGGCGGGGAGGGTCGCCGCATCCATCGGCTCGTCCCCGAGCTGTCCGGTGACCCACTTGAACCCGCCGGTCGGGATCATCATCACCTCGCAGGTCTCTGACAGTGTCGCGCGAAGCGGTTCGGGGACCCCGTCCTGGGCGGGGTCGCCGGGAGTCCCGAGGCCGAGGCCGTCGCGGAGGAAGACATGGGACCGGGACCGGTCACGGGTGGGCAGGGCGATCGTCGTACGCATCTGGTTCTCCTCAGTGGCAGCAGTGGTCGGAGTCGGGGGCGTGGTCGGATCCGAGATCGTCGTCGCGGCCGGCCACGATCCGCGACCACTGCGCTATCGGGCGGCCGCTCACGCCGGGGCGATGGTTGGTGGTCGGCGTCTCCTCGCTGCGGAACTGGCTGCCCTCGCCGCCCGCGCGGCGGGGCCAGCCCTCCGGGGAGTCCTCCCAGGCCTCCTGCCGTCCGTAGACGGTCATGTCGAGGATCCCGTAGGACGCCGACATCGGCTCCACGCCACGGCCCGTGGTGCGGTACGTCTCGAAGACCCGGTCCCCGTCGCGGAGGTAGCAGACCTTGCCGCCGAAGTAGCCGCGCACGTCGAGCGGATCCCAGGAGTCCTCGGGCACGGAGTACCACGGCATCTCCCACCCCATGAAGTCCCGGTAGCGGGAGCTCTCCGGGTAGGGGCCCTGGCAGAGGACCGCGTACGTCACTCCGCGGGAGTGCAGGTAGCCGAGCTCGCCCACCCCGCCGCTGAAGAACGTGCACCCTTCGCACTGGTCGGCGGCCGCATGGCGGGTGTGCCACATGTGGTAGCTCGCGAAGAGCTGCGTACGCCCCTCGAAGGCGTCCAGCAGGCTGACGCGACCCGTGGCGCCGACGAGCGGTGCGGTCGCGTCGACCTCCGTCATCGGGAGCTTTCGGCGGGCGGCGGCGAGGGCGTCGCCGGCGCGCGTGTGCGCCTTCTCCTGGTCGAGGAGCGCGTAGCGCTCGTGCAGATAGGTCGTCCGGTCGACGACGGGCGGGAGTGAGGTCGTGGTCATGCGGACTACGTTAAACATAGTTGATACTCTTGTGAAGAGAGTCAGGAGGATCGATGCCGAAGAAGCAGACGTACGCCGACCTGGGGGATGCCTGCGCGACCGCGCACGCGATGGACGTCATCGGGGACCGGTGGAGCATCGTGATCGCGCGCGAGCTGATGCTCGGCCCGCGCCGGTTCGCCGACCTGGCCTCGGCCGTCGTCGGGATCACGCCCGCGGTCCTCACCGCGAGGCTGAAGGCGCTGCGCGAGACCGGCGTGGTCGAGCAGGCCCAGCTCGACGACCTCGGACAGACCCGCGTCTACCGGCTCACTGAATGGGGGCGGGGCCTGGAGGACGTGATGCGGTCGCTCGGCCGCTGGGCCCAGGGCTCGCCCGGCTTCCCGGTGCCGGAGGGCAGCATGACTCCCGACGGGGTGATCGTCGCGATGCGCACGATGGCGCCCTACGCCACGATGCCCGAGTGGGACGACGGCCCCGTGCGGATCGCGATCATGCTGCACGACGAGCGGCGTCCCGCCGCGGGCGTACGCCGCTATCGGCTGCGCTGGGACGATGACCGCTTCGAGCTGACCGAGGGCGTCGACGATGCGCCCGACGTGACGGTCTCCGGTGACTCGTCCGCCTGGGCTGGTGTGGTCTTCGGCGGAGCGCCGGTCGGCACGATGAGCGTCGAGGGCGACGGGCGGGCCGTGGAGCGGGTCGCCGCTGCGTACGCAGCCATCGCATAGCGCCGGATTCACCGCGCACGGCGGGACCTCTGGCACTGACGACGCGTAGTCCGGGCTCACTACGCTCGATGAGATCGAATGACTCGGAGAGGATCGACGTGACCCTGAACCTGACCTACGGGGACCTCGGAGACGCGTGCGCCGCCGCGCACGCACTGGACCTGATCGGCGACAGGTGGAGCCTGATCGTCGTGCGCGAGCTGATGTTCGGGCCGCGCACCGCACGTGACCTGGAATCGTCCGTGATCGGGGTCGGCGCCGACGAGCTCAAGGACCGGTTGCAGTTTCTCGAGCACGCCGGCGTCGTGGTCGAGACCGAGCTCGGCTACATCACCAAGACCACGGCCTACGCGCTCACCCCGTGGGGCCGTGAGCTCGAGACGATCCTCGGCGCGCTCGGACGCTGGGCCCACGGTTCGTCCCGGTTCCCGATCATGTCCGCTGGGATGACGCCCAGCGGCGTGATGGTGGCGATGCGCACGATGGTGCCCGCCGGCAGCGCGACGACCCCCGAACCGGTCAGCGTCGCCTGGGAGCTCTCCGACGTACGCCGCCCCGACGCCGACCCGCAGCAGTTCCGGCTGATCTGGAAGGGCAACGACTTCGACCTCGCCGAGGGCACGCTCGAAGACGCCGACGTGACCATCGCAGGTGACTCGACAGCGTGGACAGGTGTCGTCTTCATGGGCTTCCCCGTCGACGCCGCGATCGCCGAGGCCGGGCTCCAGGTCGAGGGCGACCGTGCCGCCCTGGACCGCGTGCTCGGACTGTTCGCGAACACACTCGCCGAGGCCAGCTGACCCCGCGCGACGACCTCTCTAGCGGGTCGTCGCGACCGGATCGGCGCAGAACGCGACCAGCTCGCCGCGGGCCTCGCCCTTCTCGATCATCTGGCCGACGTCGAGGGTGACGTGCTTCAGCTCGCCGAGGGGCGTGCGGATGATGGCGCTCTCCCGGCGCCAGGGTGCGATCGTCGGCGGCGCCACGCAGTGGTGCTGCTCGAGCATCGCGGCGAGCTCGGGCTGCTCGCGCTTCGCGAGCGACCGGGGCTCGGCCGGCGTTGTGATGGCAACCAGACAGAAGGCCGCCAGCGCGGTCAGCGCGCAGACCTTCATGGCGACGGCGACGAGCGTCAGCGATCGCGGGGTGTCCGAGTGCACGACGTACCTAACGACCGATCGGTGTCGCGGTGACGGGTCGTTCCGACACTATGACGAAAGTCCCATCCGGACACCGGGAGCGGAGCCGGAGCAGAGTCGCTAGTGTCGCGTCATGCCTTCCCGTACGTCTTCCTGGTTCTCCTCGCCCGCCGAGGCCGTCACCCGCCTGGGAGACGTCGGCTACCTCGCGGACGACTCGACCGCGTTGACGACCTACCTCGCGGGGGCGCTGGAGAAGCCGGTGCTCATCGAAGGGCCGGCCGGTGTGGGCAAGACCGAGCTGGCCAAGGCGGTCACCCGGGCGACCGGCGCGGAGCTGGTGCGGCTGCAGTGCTACGAGGGTCTCGACGAGGCCAGGGCGCTGTACGAGTGGAACTACAAGAAGCAGCTGCTCCGCATCCAGGCCGCCGGCGACGGCCAGGCCTGGGAGGAGACCCACGACGACATCTTCTCCGAAGAGTTTCTGCTGACCAGGCCGCTGCTGACCGCGATCCGCCGCGAGGAGCCGACGGTGCTGCTCATCGACGAGGTCGACAAGACCGACGTCGAGGTCGAGGGTCTGCTGCTCGAGGTGCTCTCCGACTTCCAGGTGACCATCCCCGAGCTCGGCACGATGACCTCGACCCGCCGTCCGCTGGTCGTGCTCACCTCCAACGCCACCCGCGAGCTCTCCGAGGCGCTCAAGCGACGCTGCCTCTATCTCCACCTCGACTATCCCGACGCCGATCGCGAGCGGGAGATCGTGCTCTCCCAGGTTCCTGGTCTCGACGACAAGGTGGCGCGTCAGCTCGTCTCCGTGGTCGGCCGGCTGCGCGAGCTGGAGCTCAAGAAGTCGCCCTCGATCGCCGAGTCGGTCGACTGGGCGCGCACTCTGATCGCGCTCGAGATCACCGACCTCTCCGACAAGGCCGTCGCCGACACCCTCGGTGTCGTCCTCAAGCACTCCTCCGACGTCGACCGTGCGGTCCGAGAGCTGCGGTTGAAGCGGTGACCCTCCTCGACCGGCACATCGAGTTCCTCGAAGCGCTTCGGGGAGCGGGGCTGCCGGTGTCGCTCTCCGAGGGCCTGGACGCGGTCACCGCCCTCGGCCTGATCGGCTGGAACGACCGCACCCAGGTCAAGGAGGCGTACGCCGCGACCCTGGTCAAGCGCGCCAACCAGCGGGCCACCTTCGACGGGCTCTTCGAGCTCTACTTCCCGCGGATGGTCGGCTCGGGCGTCGACACAGACGCCGAGGCCGCCGGGGTCGCGAAGGACGGGCCCGAGGCGCTGGCCGAGTTCACCTCGCGGTTGGCCGAGGCCTTGGAGGCTGACGACGCCGAGATGCTCCGCCAGCTGGCCGCCGAGGCGGTGGCGCGCTTCGGCGCGATGCCCGGCCGTGGTCCGGGCCTGAGCTCGTGGTCGTCCTACACCGCGCTGCGCCGGCTCTCGACCGACGAGCTGACCTCGCGGCTCATCGAGGGGCTCCAGCAGGGCGGTTGGACCGAGGAGGAGGCGGCGCGGGTCGGGAGCCGGCGCGTGGATCGGTTCAGCGGTCTCGTCGAGGCCGACGCCCGCCGTCGGATCGCGGAGGAGAAGGGCCCCGAGCAGATCGCCCGGATCGCCGTACGTCCCACCATCGAGAAGCTCGACTTCCTGCACGCGCGGCGGGCCGACCTCGAAGCGCTCCGGCGCGAGATCTATCCCTTGGCGCGCCGGCTGGCGACCAGGCTCACCCAGGAGCACCACGCTCGTCGCCGCGGGGCGGTGGACCTGCGACGTACCCTGCGGTCCTCGATGTCCACCGGCGGCGTACCCGTCGACCTGAGGTTCCGGCCGAAGCGACCGCACCGCACCGAGCTGGTCATCCTGTGCGACGTCTCCGGGTCGGTGTCCAACTTCGCGACCTTCACGCTGATGCTCGTCTTCGCGCTGCGCGAGCAGTTCGGCAAGGTGCGCGCCTTCACCTTCGTCGATGAGATCCACGAGGTCACCTCGTACTTCCGCCCCGGCGCCGACCTGGTCGACACGATGACGGAGCTGACGAAGGCGACCGAGCACGCCGCCCGGATGGGTCGGACCAACTACGGCCGGGCCTTCTCGCTCTTCCAGGAGCGGCACGCCGACGCCCTCGGCCCGAAGTCGTCGCTGCTGATCCTCGGCGACGCCCGGTCCAACTACTCCGACCTCGCCGTCGGCTCGCTGCGCGCGATGGCCGAGTCGGCGCGCCACTCCTACTGGCTCAACCCCGAGGTCCGTACGCAGTGGGACACCGGCGACTCCGAGGCGACCCGCTACGGGTCGATCATCGAGATGCGGGAGTGCCGCAACCTCACCCAGCTGAGCGAGTTCGTCCACGACCTGGCGTAGCGCCGGGTCACTGCAGCTTCAGGTCCAGCCCGTAGACGATCCGGTCGGCGACGCCGACGGAGTCGGTGATGCACACGACCCGGTCGTCGGCGAGGAAGCGACGCCGGTCGGACAACACGGGTGTGCCGTCGGGGATCTGCAGGTCGAAGGTCTCCTGCGGCGTCGGCATCCGCGACTCGATGTCCATCGCGACCGTGGTGACCTTGATACCGACGGTGGCCAGCAGGTCCTTGATCGGCGGCTGCGGCCAGTCGTCGGTCGGCGTGGCCAGCGGGGTGTCGATGACCAGCGGGTACGGGATGTAGGCCGTGGTGCGGTATTCGGCGGTGTCACCGCTGATGAAGAACGTGTAGGTGGTGCTGAGCAGCTCGCTGCGCGGGTCGAGCTCGAAGGCCTCTCCGAGCTTCTCGCCGGCCGCGATGACCTCGTAGGAGTGCTCGACCGAGATGCCGTCGTCGGGGCCGCGCGGCGGCTGGTGGTAGGCCGCGTCGGGCTTCGCCGGGTGGCTGGGGTCGGTGATCAGCATGCTCATCAGGTCGTAGCGGGTCTTGGTGGCATCGCGTACGAAGACGCCGCGCCCCTGCTCGCTGGTGATGAGGCCTTCGTTGCGCAGCACCGCCAGGCCTCGCCGGATCGTGGCGCGGTCGTAGGGGAAGGTGTCCATCAGCTCGGGCTCGGTCGGTAGACGCTCGCCGGGCAGATAGGTGCCGTCGTCGATCTGGGCCCGCAGATAGTCGGCCACGTGAAGGTATTTCGGCAGGCCGCGCGGACGGGGGTTGCTCATAGGAGAACACGTTACTGAGCCGTACAGATCCCGAATAGCCGCATAGCCCCACCCTTTCCGCCTTGACCCGTTGCAATGAGTGGACATATGGTCGAAGGCGTCTCGGGGCGTTGGGCGCATGGCCCAGCTGTGACTCCGGCGTCTCGAGGCACTCAACGACGAGAGCCATCGACATTCCTTGGGGGGAATTCGTGTTCGTAGACGACCGACTCAGCATGGGATCCAGCGAGAGACCGCCGGTCCTGGCCAAAGACCCGCTGGTCTACCGGACCGACCGGGGCAGCTTCTGGCACCTTCGTTCGGCCAAGAGGAGCAACGGGTACGTCCTGACCGTGTGTGGTCGCCGGCTGGGCACGTGGCACGTGCTGCCGCCGCGTCGGCTCAGCAAGGTCGCGCCCGACCAGGTCTGCGTCGGGTGCCTGCGCAAGATCCCGATCGGGGAGGTGAAGCGCCCGAGCGGGTCAGGCAACCTCGAGCAGGCTGAGGTCGGTGAGCCACTCGACCGGCGCGATGTCGTCCGTGTAGACCGTCCCACCCCGGAGGCCCGGCTCGAGCCGGGACGCCGAGTCGGTGAGGGTGTCGGCCAGATCGGCGGGCTGCGACTCAGCGGTGGCGGTGAGATTCGCAGCGGGATCGGCTTCAGGGTCGACCGTCGCGATCAGGTGGGTGTTGGTCGGACCGGAGTCCGAGCGCCAGACCGCCTCGCCGAACGAGGTCCGCAGCGTTGCGGTGAGGACCTTCTCCAGCGCTGTCGAGCCCTCCGGGTGGGCTGAGTTCACGACGAGCACCCCGCCCGGGTTCAGGTGGGCCTTCGCCAGCGCGAAGAACTCCTTCGTGGTCAGGTAGAAGGGGATGTAGGGCTGGTGGTAGGCGTCGACCATGATCGCGTCGTACTTCCGGGTCTGCTTCTGCAGCCACGGGCGGGCGTCGGCGGTGTGGAGGTGGAGGTTGGGCTGGTCCTCGAGGTCGAAGAGCTCCTGGCCGACCTTGGTGACCTCCTCGTCGATCTCGACGGCGTCGACCCGGGTGTCGGGGGCGAAGTGGCCGAACTGGCGCGCGGTGGTCCCGGCGGCCGAGCCCAGGATCGCCACCGACTTCGGGGCCTCCGCGCCGGCGTACGACAGCGAGAGCATCTCGTCCCAGTAGGCGCCGGTGAGCCACTCGCCCTCGGTGTAGACCGAGTGCACCGCGTGGCCTTCGTTGAGCTCGAGGTAACGGGTGCCGTCGTCGTACTCGACCACGCGGGCGTACTGGTACTCCGTCTCCTTCTCCCAGATCACCTCGCCGCCATTGCTGGTCAGGGTCTTGATCGACCCGGTCGGGAACGCGATCAGGGCGAGGATCGCGACCGGGACGACGGCGGCCGGCAGGCGCCGCTTGACGAGGTGCGGGATCGCGCAGACCGCCATGCAGAGCGCGAAGATCAGGAACGTACGCCGCGTCCCGACGACCGGGATGAGGAACAGCGAGGCGGCGAAGGTGCCGACCAGCGACCCGACCGTCGAGATCGCGTAGAGGCGTCCGGCCGCGTGGCCGGCGTCCTCGACGGCCTCGACGCTCAAGCGGACTGCGTAGGGGCTGACGATGCCGAGCAGGAACAGCGGGATCGCGAGCAGGACGCCCACCCCGACCAGCGAGCCTGCGAAGGTGGCGATGCTGAGCTGGTCGACCGCCTTGACCGCGAGCGGGAGGAACGGGTCGGCGATGAACGGCACCGCGGCGAGGAGGGCGGCGGCGACGAGCACGATCTTGGCGAGGCCCGAGGGGTGCGGGTTCCTGTCGGCGATCTTGCCGCCGACGGAGTAGCCGAGTGCGAGCGCCACCAGCACCGTGGCGATCGTGTTGGCCCACACGATCGTCGAGTCGCCGAACCACGGAGCGAGCAGCCGTGCCGCGGCCATCTCCGATCCCAAGGTGCCGGCACCGACGGTGAAGACGAGCAGCTCGAGCGCACGCGCACGCAGTTTCATGGAGGTGAACTTATCCGGCGACTCCAACGTCCGCACACGAACCCGGTGAAGGCGTACGTCGCGGCCTGAGCCGGTCGAGCACGGCGGGCTGTCCGAGGAGTACGCCACCGAGCACCAGCGCCATCCCGAGAGCGCTCACCGGGGTGAGGTGCTCGCCCGCGAGGACGAGCCCGATGAGGATGCCGGCGACCGGGTTCAGCAGGCCGATCAGGGACACCGCGGCCGCGGGAAGCCGGCGGGCGCCGCGGAACCAGACCGCGTAGGCGACGACCGTGCCGACGATGCCGATGTAGGCGTAGCCGCCGACCGCCGGCAGGTCGAGCGTGGGCGGCGGGCCTTCGACGAGAAGGGCCACCGGGGTCAGGAGCAGACCGCCCAGGACGAGCTGCCAGGCGGTGAAGGTGAGCAGGCCGACGGGCGGCTGCCAGACCTTGACGAGGATGAAGCCGGTGGCGAAGACGGCCACCGAGGCGAAGGCGGCCAGCACGCCGAGCAGATCGAGGCTCGCGCCGCCGCGGAGCACGAGCAGAGCGACCCCGATGGCGCCGACGACGCCGGCCGCGAGCGATCCGGCGCGTGGTCGTTCGCCGGCGAAGGCCCAGGCCAGCAGCATCACCACGATCGGCGAGACCGCGGTCAGGGTCGCGGCGAGGCCGCCGGGGAGCCGGTAGGCGGCGACGAAGACGAGGGTGAAGAACGCCGCGAAGTTGAGCAGGCCGAGCGCGGCCGTGCGCCACCACCAGGAGCCGTGGAGCAAGCTCGGTCGGAGCGCCAGGAGCAGGAGGCCGAAGGGGAGCGCCCGGACCACGGCTCCGAACAGCGGCCGGTCCGGCGGCAGGAACGTGGCGGTGACGAAGTAGCCCGACCCCCAGGCCACCGGGGCGATCGCGGTCAGCGTGAGGGTGGCGAATCTACTTTCCATGGAAGAGATAATATCTTCCATGTCAGATATATTCCAGAGTCATGGCAGACCATGTCTCGACCGTGATGGCGCAGTGGGAGCGAGAGCGGCCCGACCTCGACGTCACCCCGCAGGCCGTCATCGGCCGAGTCCACCGCATCGCGCTGCGGCTCACCGACGAGCTCGTGGCGGTCTACGCCCAGCACGGGCTCGGGGAGGGGGAGTTCGACGTGCTCGCGACGCTGCGACGGCAAGGTGCTCCGTACGCCCTGACTCCGAAGGAGCTCGGCGAGCAAACGATGGTCTCCTCGGGAGCGGTCACCAAGCGCGTCGACCGGTGCCTGGCCCAGGGCTGGGTCAGCCGTGGCCGTCGTGACGAGGACGGGCGCGGGCGCCGGATCGCCCTGACCGAGAGCGGACGAGAGCTGATCGACGCCGCCTTCACCGACCACATCGCCAACGAGCATCGCCTGCTGGCCGTCTTCACCGCCGCCGAACGACGCTCGCTCGCCCGGCTGCTGGAGAAGTGGGCTGAGCAGACCGGGGCTTGAGCTTGCCCCAAGGGCAGACACCAATCTGATGACACCGGTGACCATCACCGGGGAGGATGGTGAGCATGAGCGAGCGTCAGCGAGCGACCGCATGAGCGGCCTGGAGGGGCTTGTGAACATCGGCGATTTCGCCCGGGAGACCGGGCTGACGCCGAAGGCACTGAGGTTGTACGACGACCTGGGTCTGCTACCGCCTGCCGAGGTGGACGCACACTCGGGCTACCGTCGCTATGCGCCTGACCAGGTAGGACTCGCCCGACTGGTGGCGACCCTGCGCCTGGTCGGGATGCCGCTGGCCCGGATCCGGGAGATCCTCGACATGCCGGCCGCCGCCGCGGCGGCGGAGATCGAGAGGTACTGGCGCCAGGTCGAGGCCGACACAGCCACGCGGCGCACCATGGTCTCCATCCTCGTCCACGCGATGAGGAACGAGGCACGACCGATGACAACCACCACCGAGAGACTGCACGCGGAGTTCGGCGTCAGCCACGAACAGGGTGGCCGCGCCACCCAGCAGGACGCGCTCCTGGTCACCCCCGAGCTGATCGCCGTCGCCGACGGCTTCGGGGATCGCGATGATCTCGCCGGGGCGGTCCTGACCGCGTACGCCGCCGGCGGGCTGACCTCTGCGATCCACGAGGTCTTCGGCGAGGTGCCGAAGTCGGGCACCACCCTGACCGCGATCGACCTGCACGGCTCGACCGCGCGGATCACCCACATCGGCGACGCGAGGGTCTACCTCGTCCGCGATGGAGACGTACGCCAGGTCACCCACGACCACACGGTGGTCGCGGCCATGGTCGAGGCGGGTCAGCTGACCCTCGAGGAGGCTCGCTCCCACGAGCACCGGGCGCTGCTCAACCGCGCCCTCGTCCCGGGAGTCGTCGCCGACGAGATCTCGCTCGATCTGATGTCAGGCGACCGGCTCGTGCTGAGCACCGACGGCGTCCACTCCTACGTGGACGACCTGGCCGCTCTGATCACCGCGGAGGCCGGTCCTCAGGAGGTTGCCGACGCAGTGGGCGCCGCCGTCGTGACTGCTGGGGAGCCGGACAATCACACCATCGTGGTCGCCGACCTGACCTGACTTCTCTGGCAATCCCTGCACTTCTCTGGCATTGCAACGCCAGAGAAGTGCAGGGATACCCGGTTAACCGGG
>NZ_JBHVKN010000040.1:1419-31992 GCF_042798075.1 Nocardioides sp. NPDC057772 | reverse complement strand
CTGCACATCTCAGGTGCGCGGCGACGACTCCAGCACCGTGCGGACGCTCATGGAGGTCGCGCACACCCTGTGCCCGTACTCGAAGGCCACCGCCGGCAACATCCCGGTCGAGCTGATCGCGGAGTAGCCGAGGCAGACCCGGTAGTCCGGGACGTTCTGGTCCGTTACCTGTGGGTAGATGGGCAGGAACGTCCCGGACTACTTCTTGGGTGGTTCGGATTGCTCTCCCGGCGACGAGGTGGCGGGTGCGTACGAGAGAATCGTGGGAAAGCGGGGAAGGGGACCGATGACGACACCGACACCACCGCCGCCACCGGACGGGTACGGGGCGATGCCTCCTGCGCCGGACTTCCAGGCCGGGCCGCCGCAGCTCGGCTGGCCGCCGAAGGAAAATTCGTTCGCCCCAGGAGGACCGCCTCCGCCGGAGAAGCCGCACAACCCGTGGCCGATCGTGATCGGACTCGGGGCGATCGCCGGCGTGCTGGTCATCGGCGTGATCATCACCGCGGCGATCGTCATCCTCCGGGGCGAGGAGGACCCGACAGCAGGGCCGGGCCCGGTGACGGTCACCGCGACCCCGACCACGTCACCCGACCCGTCCTCCGCGGCTCCTGCCCCGGGCGGGCTGGCCGCGGACCTCTTCGAGGGCGACTGGAGGTTCAAGCTCGGGGACGTGAGCATGAACGCGACGTACGCCGCCTCCCAGGACTACCCGGACTGCGGGCCGATCGCGTCGGCCGCCCTGGACCAGAAGGGCTGCCGCTACGCGGCGATGGGGATCCATGACGCCGAGGGCGGCAAGCTGCGGATGCTCCGGGTCATCTACGTCTTCGACAGCGAGGAGAAGGCGACGGCGGTCGCGGAGTCGGTCAAGGAGACCGACTTCGACCTGCCCACCGGCAGCCTGATCCAGGACGACGTGATCGGGAAGTGGGTCGCCAAGGACTCCTCCAAGGCCGTCGTCGTCGGCTTCGTGACCGCACAGAAGGGTGTGTCGGAGACGACCGTCGACGACTACCTCCACTACGGCACCGCCGACATCGCGGGCGCCCTGATCTTCATGGACCTGTAACCGCCGGAGTTCACCCGAGGTTTCCGAGTATTCGAACGCGTTTGGTTCGGCGCACATGGCTCGCCCATACCGTCAGTAGGCGTGTCCCCCACACTGATCGCCTCGGGTCCCGGTCGGGCAGCGTTGCTGCGTGCCGTCGTGCCCGCGGTCGCGTTGTGCGGCGTCCTCGGCGCCGCGCTCAGCTTCCTCGTCCCGACGACCGCCACCGCCGGCCCGACCGTGAAGGTCGCCCAGGCCGAACCGGTGCAGCCGGGCTTCCAGCGCTTCGCCTGGCTCAACGCCTGGGCCGACCACCACACGGCACCCGGAGGCGCTGCCGCGGACCGGCTCGACGGCGTACCACGGATGCGGATCGTGGTCGGTCACCTGCGACGTACGCTCATCGACTTCGGCGTGCTCGCCGAGGTGGAGGCGCCGCAGCGGGAGGCATTCGAGTCCTTCGGCCGGGAGTACGCGCTCGTCTCCACGCCCGACGCCACCGACGACGCCGTCTTCTTCCGCCGCTCGGTGTTCCGGCTGGTCAGCAAGGACACGGTCACCATGTACTACCGCCACGGCGCCCGCGTCACCGCGCCCGTGGTGGTGCTGGAGGAGCGTTCCACCGGCCAGCGCGTCGGGGTGCTGCCGGTGCACTTCCCGGCGAGCCTGCCGTCGGCGCCCGGGCAGAAGAGGTGGCGCGACCTGAACGCCCGGATCGTCAAGGACGTGGTCGCGCGCGCCGAGGTGCCGATCGTCGTCGCCGGCGACTTCAACCAGCGCAACGACATCCTGTGCGACCTGACCTCACCCGGGACCGGTCTGGTGAGCCCGCTCGCGGAGCACGAGAAGTGCGCCACCGCGCGCCGGGCGCCGATCGACCAGGCGTTCCTCAGCCCCTCGTTGCGGCCCGACCGCTACCAGGTCTACTCCGGCCCGTCGGCCCGCCGGGCCACAGACCACGGCGCGTTCTACCAGGTCAGGGTGCGACTCTCCGACATCCCCTGATCCCTCAGAAGTACGTCCGGACCAGGTCGGTCACGGTGTAGTCGAGGTCCACGACCGGGATCAGCCGCCACTTGTCGAACGCCGTGCACGGGTGGGAGATCCCGAAGCTGACCAGATCGCCCGGGCGCAGGCCGGCATCGGTGCGCAGGAAGGCGTGCTGGTCGCCCAGCTTCTCGACGGTGCCCTCGAGCTCCTCCGCGCCGCCGAAGCCGTTGCGCCGCACCGCGAGCGGGACGGGTAGGCCGTTGTCGTAGGGCACGTCCCGCCTGCCCATGCCGACGATGACGAGGCCTTCCTCCGGGGCCGAGACGACCTGGGCCCACACCTCGATGGCCGGGTCCAGGCTCCCCTCGATGCGGTTGTAGGGCGTCGTGGCTGCGTAGAGGCCGTGGTCGTGGGTGACGTACGTCCCGCTGCGCAGCACCTTGCGAGGCGTCATGCCGTCCGGCCAGCCCTCGGACCAGCGCTCGGCGAGGACGTCGAAGAAGGCGCTCCCACCCGCGGACACGATCGCATCGGCGCCGACGATCCCCAAGGTGAACAGGGTCGAGGCGAGCTCCTTCAGACGGTCGAAGTAGTCGCCGACCGCCTCCGCCGTCTCCAGGCCGCCCTCGTAGCCGGCCACGCCCGCCAGGAGTACGCCGGGCGTCGCATCCACCACCCGCGCGAGCTCGACCGCCTCCTCGACGGAGCGGCAGCCCGTGCGTCCGCCCGGGAAGCCCAGGTCGATCAGCACCGCGAGCGGCCGGTCCTCGACGCCCACCAGGGCCGACGCCTCGGCCGCCGCCTCGACACCCTCGACCGAGTCCACCCAGTGCAGGTGGAGGAACTCCGGGTCTGCCGCCCGCTCGGAGGCGACCCAGCTCAGCGCACTGTGGTCGAGGATCTCGTTGGCGACCAGGACGCGGCGTACGCCGGCGTGGCGGGCGACCAGCGCCTGGCTGGGCGTCGCCACGGTGATCGCCCACGCCCCGGCGTCGAGCTGTCGCTGGTAGAGCGACGGCGCCATCGTGGTCTTGCCGTGCGGAGCGAGCAGCAGTCCGTGCTCCTCGGCGAACCCCGCCACGGTCTCGATGTTGTGCTCCAGCGCGCCCTTCTTGAGCACCATCACCGGCCAGGTGAACGAGCCGTCGAAGAGGTTGCGACCGGAGGTTGCGTACGTGGTGAGATCGACGGTTTCTCCCGGCTCCATGAAGCCCTTGTCCGCCCAGGTCACGTGATCGTCCATCGGGACCGAACCTACCGACGGCCCCACCGCCGGGCACGGGGTTTCGAGAAAACTTGGAAATCTCCAGGGAGATCCCGGCGTCGCTTATCGTGACGCCATGGCCAACCGTG
This sequence comes from Nocardioides sp. NPDC057772, assembly GCF_042798075.1. Classification (NCBI taxonomy): domain Bacteria; kingdom Bacillati; phylum Actinomycetota; class Actinomycetes; order Propionibacteriales; family Nocardioidaceae; genus Nocardioides; species Nocardioides sp. NPDC057772. The sequence goes on along the minus strand of NZ_JBHVKN010000040.1, from coordinate 28,598 downwards.
CAGCCCAGAGGGCGATGACTCGCCAGCTCCTGCTGGATGCAGCGATGGATCGGTTCATCGCAAGCGGCTACGCGGCCACGACGATCGACGAGATCGCCTCGGCGGCAGGCACCACCCGGGTGACGTTCTATGCCTATTTCCCCTCGAAGTCCGAGGTCCTCAAGGCCTTGGTCGCCGAACGCCTCGAAGACGAGCTGATCCAGCTCCGCTCCCCACAGGGCAGCTCGCTCGGCGGCCTCGCCGATGCGGTGGCGGCCGGCACCCGCGAGCAGCTCGGTGCCTGGATCCGCCAGGCCATGACTCGGTGGCCGGAGGTGCGTCCGATCGTCACGATCGCCCGCGCCGCCCAGGCCGTCGATCCCGATCTCACCCATATCGTCGACGCGTGGACGGACCAGACGATCGAGGACGTCGGCGCCGGTCTGGACAAGGCGGACCGCTTCGACGCCGACAGCCGGCGGCTGCGCGGCGCCTTGGCGGTCGGCCAGCTCGACTATCTGTTCCAGCGCTGGGCGGACGGGTTCTGGGGCGTCGAGCACGACCGGATGTGCGAACTGGTCACCGAGAGCTGGTTCCAGCTGCTGGGCGAGTGACCCGGTAGGTCACAGGAAGGTCTGGCCCTCGCCCCGGTAGGTCGGCGCGGCGGTGATGATCGAGTCGCCCTCGATCAGGTGGAGGGTGTCGAGCCGCTCGCACACCTCACCGGCCTTCGCGTGGCGGAACCAGACCTTGTCGCCGATCGCCAGCTCGTCGGCGGCGTGCCCGCGCAGCGGCGTCTGGACCTCCCCGGCGCCTTCGGTGCCGACGTACTCCAGGCCGAAGGGGTAGGTGGGACTCGGGACGCGGTCGAGTCCGGGCGGACCCGAGGCGATCCAGCCGCCACCGGCGACGGTGACGATGCCGGGCGCGGGGCGCCGCACGACGCTCAGACCGAAGTAGGCGGCCGGATGCGGTGTGAAGCCGTCGTAGCGGTCGAAGAGGGTCGGGCCGTAGAGACCGGATCCGGCCGCGATCTCGGTCACCGACGTGTCGGCGCGGGTGGACTCGATCGAGCCGGTGCCGCCGCCGTTGACGAACTCGAGATCGGTCAGCGAGCGTACGGCCGCGACGATCTTCCCGCGGCGCTCGGTGATCTCGGCGATGGACGCCTTCTTCATGCGGCGGATCACCGGGGCCGGTGGGTTGCCGCCGAGCGGGCGGTCGACGGTGCCGGCGACCTGGCCTTCGTAGGCCATCAGCCCGACCAGCTGGAAGTCCGGGTCCTCGGCGACGATACGGGCCAGCGCGACGGCGTCCTCGGGGGTGCGGACCGGCGAGCGTCGGGCACCGAGCCAGATGCGGCGCGCGACGACCAGCGCGGCGTCGAGGTCGATGGCGACGCGTACGGGGGCGGCCGGGGTGCCCATCGCGGCCTTGACCAGCGACAACCCCTCGGCGCTGTCCACCATCAGCGTGATCCGGGCGAGCTTCTCCTCGTCCTTCGCGAGCGCGGCGAGCGCGGCCCGGTCGACGGTCGGGTAGCCGATCACGATGTCGTAGTGCGTCTCGGCCAACCACAGCGCCTCGGGCAGCGTGAAGGCCAGGATCCCCTCGTATCCCTCGCGGGCGAGCACGCGGTCGATCAGCGCCCGGCAGCGTACGGACTTGCTGGCCACCCGGATCGGAGTGCCGGCCGCGCGGCGCACGAGGTCGTCGGCGTTGGCGTCGAAGGCCTCGAGGTCGACCGCACCGACGGGTCCGTCGAGGGCCGCGGTGGCGCGGTCGAGCCGTTCGTGCTGCTGGGCCGAGAGATGGTGGGAAGTCGTAACCACGACCCAAGTGTCTATGCCCCGCGCGGCACCCGCGTCAACGGCAGGTGACCAACTGTGCCACCGCGCGGTCCACGTCCTTGCCCGGATCTGGGTGAATCCGTTGACCGGACGCCTCCGACCCGACACCCTAGCCGCGTGAGTCAGTGGCAGAACTGGGCAGGCAACCAGCACACGGGGTCGATCGAGGTCGTCGTGCCTCGCGACGAGGCGGAGCTCGCGGCGGTCGTCGTGGCCGCGACGGAGGCCGGCCGCAGGGTCAAGCCGATCGGCGCCGGCCACTCGTTCACGGCGATCGGCTCACCGGTCGACATCCAGGTCAGCCTCGACCGGATCTCCGGGATCGTGCGGGCCGACGCGACCACCGGGCTGGTGACCGTCCGTGGCGGCACCCGCCTCAAGGTCCTCAACCGCGCGCTCGAGGCGCTCGGGCTGTCGATGACCAACCTCGGTGACATCGAGGAGCAGTCGATCTCCGGGGCGATCTCGACCGGCACCCACGGCACGGGGGCGCGCTTCGGCGGCCTGGCGACCCAGGTACGCGGCCTCCGGCTGCTCCTCGCCGACGGCTCCGTCCTGTCGTGCTCGGCGACAGAGAACCCCGAGGTCTTCGAGCTCGCCCGCGTCGGGCTCGGCGCCCTCGGGATCATCGTCGAGGTCACGCTGCAGACCGAGCCGCTGTTCGCGCTCAACGCGCGCGAGGGCAACGGCGAGCTTGCCGACGTGATGAGCGCCTTCGAGGAGCACGCCTCGGGCACCGACCACTTCGAGTTCTACTGGTTCCCGCACACCACCCGGGTGCTCACCAAGCACAACACCAGGCTGCCGCTGCCGGAGACGCCGCTGGCCCCGGTGGGCCGGGTGCGGGGCTGGTTCGACGACGAGCTGCTCTCCAACACCGCCTTCGGCACGACCGTCGAGCTCGGCCTCCGCGTCCCCGCGCTGGTGAAGCCGCTGGCCCGCTTCGCCGCCTCCGCCCTCTCGCCTCGCGAGTTCACCGACATCTCCTACCGCGTCTTCACCTCGCAGCGGAAGGTGCGTTTCGTGGAGAGCGAGTACGCCGTCCCGCGCGCCGTCGGCATGGACGTCCTCGTCGAGCTGCAGCGTGCGGTCGAGGCGTCCTCGTGGAACATCTCCTTCCCGGTCGAGGTGCGGGTCGCGGCTGCCGACGACATCCCGCTGTCCACCGGGTTCGAGCGCGAGAACGTCTACATCGCCATCCACACCGCCCCGTCCTCGCCGTGGCGCAAGGACTACTTCGCGGCCTTCGAGCGCATCGTCGGCGAGGTCGGCGGCCGTCCCCACTGGGGCAAGATGCACACGCTCTCCGACGCCGACCTGGCCGAACGCTATCCGCGGTTCGCTGACTTCGTCGCGCTGCGCGACAAGCTCGACCCGTCGCGCACCTTCGGCAACCCGCACCTCGAGCAGGTCCTCGGCTCTTAACCTGGCCTTCTCCCCCGGGTCACCGGCCGCCCTTACCGTGACCCGATGCCGCAGCCGCCGTCGTCTCAGCGCATCGCCGAGATCCACGGGCTGCGGGGCCTGGCGCTGGCGCTCGTGGTGGTGTTCCACCTCTTCGGCAACGGCCGGGTCTCCGGCGGCGTCGACGTCTTCTTGGCGCTGACCGGCTTCCTCGTCACCCGGTCGCTGGTCCGCCGGGTCACCTCCTCGGAGCTCCACCTGGCCGACCACTACGGGCGTACGTTCCTGCGGCTCTCGGCTCCCATGCTGGTCGTGCTCGCCGGGACGGCGGTGCTGATGGTGGCGGTCATGCCCCGGACGATGTGGAGCTCGACGCTGCGGGAGATCGCTGCATCGGCTGCGTACGTCCTGAACTGGGAGATGATCCGGTCCCAGCTCGCCTACGGGGCCGCCGGGCCGAGCGCGAGCCCGCTGCAGCACTTCTGGTCGCTGGCGGTGCAGGGGCAGTTCCTGCTGGTCTGGCCGCTGGTCGTGGTCGTCCTCGGGGCTTGGGCCCGGCGCGGGCTCCGGCTCGTGATGGCGGTCGTGGTGGCGGTGGCGACGGTCGCCTCCTTCGTCTTCGCGTGGCGGCTCGGGGCGACCGACCAGCAGGTGGCGTACTTCCACTCCTGGGCGCGCTTCTGGGAGCTCGGCGTGGGCGCGCTGCTCGCGCTCGGGCTCGACCTGCTCCGTCCGCGTGGAGGGGCGCGGCCGGTGCTCGCCTGGCTCGGACTGGCGCTCGTCGCGAGCTCGGGGTTCGTGCTCGACGGCGCTGCGCTCTTCCCCGGTCCGTGGGCGCTGTGGCCGGTCGGCGGGGCGCTGCTGGTCGTGCTCGGCTCCGGGTCTTCGTCCCGTTGGGGGCCGCAGCGGCTGCTCGCGATGAGGCCGCTGCGGTTCGTCGCCGACATCTCCTTCCCGCTCTACCTGTGGCACTGGCCGCTGCTGGTGGCCTGGCTGAGCTGGACGTACGCGACCCGCACGAGCCTGGTCGCCGCGGCCGTCGTCCTGTCCGGCTCGACGGTGCTGGCCTGGCTCACCCATCGGTACGTGGAGCGGCCGGTCACCAGGATCGGGGCGCCGTTCACCGGCGTGGTGCGACTGGTGACGGTTCCCGCGGTGCTCGCCCTGGTCGTGGGCGGCACGCTGGTCGTCACCGGCGAGGTGGAGCGCCAGGACGCCGCCCGCAAGGCGGCGGCGGTCCAGGCTGCCGAGCGCTACGCGGGCTGCATCGGGGCCGCCGCGCTCGATCCAGCGCTCACCGACTGCGAACGCCCGTCGACGCTGATCGACGCCAGCCTGGGCTACCAGGCGCCGGACGGGTCGGCCTGCTGGTCCAACAAGGAGCGACCGGTCGAGCTGAAGGTGTGCACGCTCGGCCCGAAGACCGGCTACACCCGACGGCTGCTCGCCATCGGCGACTCCCACAACCACCAGTTCGTGCCCGCCTACCGCGCCATCGCCGAGAGCCGCGGCTGGCGCATCGACGTGGCCGGCCGGGCCGGATGCCACTGGAACGCCCGGGACCGGGTCGGCACGCCCGCGGCGAGTGTCGAGCTGTGCGACCGGTGGAAGGAGAAGCTGGCGGCGTACATCGCCTCGGAGGAGGGGATCGATGCGTATGTCGTGGTCCACTCCAGCCTGGTGAGCGTGGAGGCCTCGCCCGGCGAGAGCGAGGTCGAGGCGCTCAGCCGCGGGATGGCCGAGGCGTGGGCCACCAGGCCGGACCCGTCGGTCCCGGTGATCGCGGTCCAGGACTCGCCCATCTTCGAGGCCAGCAGCGCGCTCTTCGCACGGGTGGTCCAGCCGTGCATCGACGACCACGGGCCGGCCGCCTCGGCCGAGTGCGCGCGAAGCCGCGCCAGGGTCGTACGCGACGACGGGAGCCTGGGCGCCACCCGGCTGGCCGAGAACGCCCATCACGTCGACCTCACCTCCTACTTCTGCGGGAAGAAGCGGTGCTCCCCCGTCGTCGGGAACCTGGAGGTCTATCTCGACGGCTTCCACATCTCTCCGCTCTACGCGGAGACGCTGGCGCCCTACCTCGGCGACCGGATCGCCCGGATCCTGAGCCGATCCCCGAGCCGATCCCCGGGTTCGAACTAGGCGGCGGCCGGCTCGGGCTCGTTCTCGCGCGGGAAGTGGGTCTCCTTGAAACGTACGGCCATCCGGGTCGACGGCCCCATCGCGGCCGCCGCAGCGACGATGATCGCGCCGATCACGATCCAGCCGGCACCGCTGTAGAACTCGGGGTGCCAGCCCATCGCGAGGAAGGTGAACAGGGCCGGCGCCCAGGCGCCGCCGAGCTGGCGGCCGATGCCGGCCACACCCTCGTACTCACCTCGTCGGTCGGGGTCCATGAGCTCGGCCTGGAAGGCCCAGCCGGCGGAGCCGATGGCCAGCTCGGCGCCGGTGACGGCCACGTGGCCGACCCAGACCAGGAAGATGGTGAGGATGCCGCGGGTGTCGTGGGTGACCAGCGTGATCGCGCAGGCGGCGACGAAGAACCCACTGCTCCACCAGACGCGCCGCAACGCGTCCCGGACGCTGTGGACGCCCTTGGAGGTGTAGGCCGGGAGGATGATGCACAGCACCGTGTTGGTCGCGAAGAGCCAGGCCAGCAGCCAGCGCGGCGAGTCGGTGTATTCGACCAGCCACAGCGGGATCACGGTGTGCAGCAGCACCTGGTTGGTCCACAGCGTGCCGGTGAACGTGGTCACCAGCAGCCAGCCGACGTTGCGCAGGGCGCCTGGGCCGGGCAGCTTCTCGGTGACCTCGCCGGCCGCGCGGCGCTCCTCGTGGGGAGCCGTCGGCAGCCGGGTGACCCAGACCGAGTTGGCGATCCCGATGGCCAGCGCGAAGAACGGCACGCCCCACTTGAGCACCGCGTCGGTGTCCAGCGCGAGCGCGACGCCGGCGATCAGGGCGCCGATGGTGAAGCCGAGGTTGAGGCTGGAGTACATAAACGCCTGGGTCTCGACCCGCTCCTTGTCGGGAAGGACGTCGAGGACGTACGCGTTGCGGCCGGCGCCGCCCGCGTTGTTGACGACCTCGAAGACGACGATGACGCAGAGGTAGGCCCAGAAGCCGTGGATGAACGGCATCGTGGCGAACAACAGCGCGCTGATCAGGGCACTGATCGCCCAGATCCTCTTCGGGCCGATGACGTCGGCCAGCCGGCCCATCGGGTAGGCGGTGAGGAAGCTTGCGATCCCGGCGACCGTCAGGCCGATGCCGATCTGCGCCGGGCTCAGCCCCACGAAGGCCACCAGGTAGAACGCGGCCGCGGTGTTGAACGTCCCGTCCCCTGCTGCGAAGAGCAACGACTGCGTCGCCAGACGCTTCGACAACGGCGTCGGCGGGATCAGGTTGGTGAGGAAACCGGGCAGGGCGGGCACCGGCCAATTGGATCACCGGGAGGGAGTGGCTGCCATCTGGTTATTTGCCGAAGCGTCGGCCCGGTCGGCCGAAGCGTCAGCCCCGTCGATCGAGGTGGCACAGGGATGCCATCTCGGCCGACGGGAGTGACGACTCGGCCGACGTACCTGACGCCTCGGCTCTCAGGGGCGGCGGGAGGCGAGGGCGTCGACGGCGTCGCGGGCGGTGGCCGCGATGGCCAGATCGACGTCGTTCTGGATCCTGGCGGTGCGGTCGGAGTCGGTGAGTGCGGCGATGGCGACGCGGCCGCCGGGATGGGTGACGACGGCGATCTCGTGGCGCAGGGTGAGGAAGCCGCCGGTCTTGCCGGCGCGCTGGATGTCATCGGCGAGGAGCTCCGCCGCGATCCGGTGGGTGAAGACCTGCTTGCCCATCAGGCGTCGCACCATCTCGGTCGCCTCGGGCTTGGCGACCTCGTCCCGCCAGACGCGCTCGAGCAGGTCGACGCAGGCGCGCGGCGAGCCGACCGTGGCGCGCTCGACGTCGAGGGAGTCGATGACGTGCCGGCCACCCGGACGCCGGCCCTCGACCGCGAGCTGGGTGGCGAGGGCGAAGTCGGGACCGGCGACACGGGTGGCGTAGTCGTACATCGGCTGCATCCGGTGCCGCACGCGCAGCCCCTCCACGCCCCATTCGGCGAGCTGCTCGTCGACCTCCCGCGGCGGGACCATCGCGAAGAGAGCGTCTGCGGCGGCGTTGTCGCTGAGGGCGAGCATCATCAGCATCAGGTCGGCGACCGAGCAGGTCGCGTCGTGGGTGAAGGCCGAGAGGCCATACGGCCCGTAGCTCCGCTCCGCCGCGGGCAACGTCACCATCGTGGCGCCGTCGATCTCACCGCGGGCGATCCGGTCCGCGACGACGAGGGCCAGCGGCACCTTGGCCACCGACGCCAGCGGCATCGGCCGGTCGACACCGACACCGACCTCGAGGCCGGTGTCGATGTCGCGGGCCAGGAACACCGCCCGGACCCGGAGGTCCCGGAACCGCTCCGCGGCGTTCTCGGCGAGGTCGATCAGGCCTCGGTCGCTGCCGGCCAGCGGGCTCATTCGGCACCTGCTTCCGGGGCGCCGACGCATGCGCCGAGCAGGGCCAGCGCCTGCTCCCGCACCGGCCCGGCGGCCAGTGGCACGGGCACCGGGGGTTGTTCGACCAGCCGGTGGCCGCGGCGTACCGGGTCGACGAAGGGCGACCAGCTCAGCCCGTACGTCACCGCCTCGTGCCGCGCGCAGATGAGAGTTCCGCGGCCCGCCAGGGTCTCGGCGACCGCGAGCCGGTGCGGCGCGCGGCGCAGAGCCGCAGGTCCGATGCCGGCCCGGTCCGCCTGGCGTCGCAGGCGGTCGCCGGGATCGTCGAGGTCTCGTGGGAGAGCCAGGAGCTGCGTACGGTCTCGTGCTCCGGCTCGGCGGGGGCGGAGCGCGCTCAGGGACACCGGGCCCGTCGCGGTGCCGGAGGCGGCGGGAGCGGTCGCTGCGCCGAGCGGGGTGACCCAGGTAGCCGCGCCGGGGTCGCACGCCTCGACCGTCCAGGCCGCCGACTCGGGGGGCTCGTCGGTCGTGGTCGCGAGGCGTACGTCGACGCCGTCCTCCTCCAGCAGCGCGACCAACCCGGCCAACGGGGCGGGGTCGCAGCCGGACGGCACCGCGACCACGAAGGGCTCCCGGTCGTGCCGGCGGATGCTCCGCAGCAGATGGTCGGCCTGATCGATCAGGTGCCGGGCCCGCGGCAGCAGCGCCGCCCCCGCCGGGGTGAGCGCGATCTGGCGCCGGCTGCGGTCGAGCAGCTCCACGCCGAGCTCGCGCTCGAGGGCCCGCAGCCGACGGCTGAGCAGCGGCTGGTCGACACCCAGCTCCAGGGCGGCCTCGGAGACGCTCATCTCGTCCGCGACCGCGGTGAAGCCGCGCAGGTGAAGCAGTAGGTCCACGCGTACAGGATGGCTGATCGCCGCCACCTCGTCGCATGTCGACGATGCATACGTCCATGCCGGATCGTCCTTGGACGCCGTCGCGGCAGCGGGGTCACGATGCCCGCATGACTCACCCGATCCTCAGCCGCCGCACCCTCCTGGGCGGAGCCGCCACGGCGGCCGCCGTCGCCGCGACCGGAGCCGGCAGCTCCCATGCGTACGCCGCCGACAGCCCCTCGATCGCCGCCCTGGAGCAGAAGCACCAGCGTCATCTCGGCGTCTGGGCGAAGAACATGTGGACCGGACGCGTGATCGAGCACCGCGCCGACGAGCGCTTCCCGATGCTGTCGACCTTCAAGACGCTGCTCGTGGCGGCGATCCTGCGTGACCTGCCCGCGCGTACGCTCCAGCAGCGTCTGACCTGGGACGACGCCTACGTCGTCGTCAACTCGCCGGTCACCTCGCTCACGACGCGCAACGGACTCACCGTGGCCCAGCTCGCCGAGGCGACGATGACACGGTCGGACAACACCGCGGCCAACGAGCTGCTCCACCTGATCGGTGGCCCCGCCGGGGTCACCCGGTTCGCCCGGTCGCTCGGCGACACCGTCAGCCGGCTCGACCGCTGGGAGCCCGACCTCAACAGCGCGATCCCGGGCGACCCGCGCGACACCACCTCGCCGCGCGCGATCGCCCAGACGTACACCAAGCTGGTGCTCGGCGACGCCCTCGGCGGTGCGGACCGAGATCAGCTGCTCACCTGGATGCTCGCCAACCAGTCGACCGTCAGCCGGTTCGGTGCCGGGGTTCCGGCCCGCTGGCGGCTCGCCGACAAGACCGGCGGTGGCGACTACGCCTCGCGCAACGACGTCGGTGTCACCTGGACCCCCGACGGCGCCCCGATCGTCATCGCCGCCCTCACCCGCTCCGACGATCCCGCCGCCGTGCCGCTCGACAAGCCGCTCGCGGACATCGCTGAGGCGGTGTGTGGGGAGCTCGGCTGAGTCGTTGGGATACCCGGTTAACCGGTGAAACCTGCACTTCTCTGGCGTTGCATTGCCCGAGAAGTGCAGGAATACCCTGTTAACCGGGTATTCCTGGGGCTGGTGTGACTAGCTCCCGTACACCTTCTCCGGCACCGGCGCCTGCGCGAGCAGCTTGCGGAGCGCCGGACCGACGTCGGCGGCATCCCAACGGGCTCCGGCGTCGGCGGAGGGGCCATGGGCCCAGCCGTTCTCGACGGTCATCTGCGGACCGTCGATCTCGATGACCCGCCCGGTGACGTCGCGGGCATCCTCGGAGGCGAGCCAGGCGACGACCGGCGAGTTGTCCTCGGGAAGCGCCATCGCGGAAGTGTCGAAGGCGCCTTCGGTCATCCGGGTCTTGGCGACCGGCGCGATCGCGTTGACGGTCACGCCGTAGCGGGCCATCTCGGCGGCGGCGACGAGGGTGAGCCCGGCGATGCCAGCCTTGGCGGCGGAGTAGGTGCCCTGCCCGATCGAACCCTGCAGGCCCGCACCGGAGGAGGTGTTGATCACCCGCGCCTCCCGCTGACGGCCGGCCTTCGACTCCGCCCGCCAGTACGCACCCGCGTGCCGCAGCGTCGCGAAGTGGCCCTTCAGGTGCACCCGGATGACCGCGTCCCACTCCTCCTCGGAGGTGTTGACGATCATCCGGTCGCGTACGAAGCCGGCGTTGTTGACGAGGATGTCCAGACCCCCGTACGTCTCGATGGCCTGTCGCACCATCGCCTCTGCCGCCACGAAGTCGGCGACATCGGCGGCGTTGGCAACCGCCTCCCCACCTGCGGCGACGATCTCTGCGACGACCTGGTCCGCGGGCGACTCGCCGGTGCCCTCGCCCGCGAGCGAGACGCCGAAGTCGTTGACGACCACCTTCGCTCCGTGGCGGGCGAGCTCGAGCGCGTGCGCCCGACCGATCCCCCGCCCCGCCCCGGTGACGATCGCGATCCGGCCGTCCAAGAGTCCGGTCATGTGAGTGCTCCCTGCGTCGATACGTACGTCGGTCTTGCCAGCGTGAACCAAGCAACTGCTAGGCTACCAAGCAATCGCTAGGTTAGGCAGTGCGGATTGAGGAGCAGCGGCCATGGGCATCTCCACTGAGATCACCGACGAGCAGATCGCCGTCGTCACGATGAACCACCCGCCGGTGAACGCGCTGCCGGTCAAGGGCTGGTTCGAGGTCGCCGAGGCGGTCACGGCCGCCGCCGAGCAGGGCGCCCGGGTCGTGATCCTGCGTGCGGAGGGCAAGGGCTTCAACGCCGGCGTCGACATCAAGGAGATGCAGCAGATCGAGGGGTTCGAGGGCATCCTCGGCGCCAACCGCGGCTGCTACGCGGCCTTCAAGGCGATCTACGAGTGCCCGGTCCCGGTCATCGCCGCGGTCAACGGCTTCTGCCTCGGCGGAGGTGTCGGGCTGGTCGGCAACGCGGACACGATCGTGGCCAGCGACGACGCCTACTTCGGCGTACCCGAGGTCGACCGCGGAGCCCTCGGCGCCGCCACCCACCTGAGCCGACTGGTGCCCCAGCACATGCTGCGTACGCTCTACTTCACCGCCCAGACCGTCACCGCCCAGCGCCTCCACGAGCTCGGTTCGGTCCACGCAGTCGTTTCCCGCGACGACCTGGATGACAAGGCTCTCGAGATCGCCAGAGAGATCGCGACGAAGGACCCGCAGGTCATCCGCGCCGCCAAGGCCGCGCTCAACGGCATCGACCCGGTCGACGTGAACGCCTCCTACCGCTTCGAGCAGGGCTTCACCTTCGAGCTCAACCTGGCCGGCGTCGCCGACGAGCGCCGCGACGCCTTCGTGAAGGAGGGCCGATGACAACCGCCCCGACTTTCCACACAAAGCTGACCGAGCTGACCGGCGTCGACCATCCGATCGTGCAGACCGGCATGGGCTGGGTCGCCGGCCCGCGTCTCGTCTCGGCCACCGCCAACGCGGGCGCGCTCGGCATCCTGGCCTCGGCCACGATGACCCTCGACGAGCTCGAGGAGGCGATCGTCGAGGTCAAAGGGCGCACCGACAGGCCCTTCGGTGTCAACCTCCGCGCCGACGCCTCCGACGCCCCCGACCGCTGCCGGCTGCTCATCGAGCACGACGTCAAGGTCGCGAGCTTCGCCCTCGCGCCCAAGCCCGAGCTGATCAGCAGGCTCAAGGAGCACGACATCGTCGTGATGCCGTCGATCGGCGCGGCCAAGCACGCCAAGAAGGTGGCGGGCTGGGGCGCCGACCTGGTGATGATCCAGGGTGGCGAGGGCGGCGGCCACACCGGCGCGGTCCCGACCACCCTGCTCCTGCCGAGCGTCCTGGATGCCGTCGACATCCCGGTCGTCGCGGCGGGCGGCTTCTTCGACGGCCGAGGGCTGGCCGCGGCCCTCTCCTACGGTGCGGCGGGCATCGGCATGGGCACGCGGTTCCTGCTCACCGCCGACTCGGCGGTCCCCGAGGACGTACGTCGCCGCTATCTCGAGTTCGGCCTCGACGGCACCGTCGTGACCACCAAGGCCGACGGCATGCCTCACCGTCTGCTCCGGACCGAGTTCATCGACACGCTCGAGAAGGAGGGCGTCACCGCGAAACTGCTGCGCACCATCAAACGCACCCGGCAGTTCAAGGAGATGTCCGGCCTGCCCTGGCGGACACTCATCAAGGACGGTCGCAACATGGTCCACGGCGGCGACCGCACCTGGGCCGAGGTCGTCCTGGCCGCCAACACCCCGATGCTGCTCCGTGCCGGTCTCGTCGAGGGCGACACCGATGCCGGGATGCTCTCCAGCGGCCAGGTCGTCGGCCTCCTCGACGACCTGCCCACCTGCGAGGAGCTCGTCGATCGCATCGTCACCCAGGCCGTGGACCGCCTCAAACATGTGGACGCGACCCGGGCCTGAGCAGCAGGCTGGCCCCATGACCATCGAGGTTCGCCCGGCGACCGTGTTCGAGGACGTACGCACCCTGGTCGGCCCCAAGCGTCCCGACGCCAGCGTGTGCTGGTGCCTGAGCTACCGCATCCCGTCGAAGCTCAACAACGAGCTGCGCGGTCCGGAGCGCGGTGAATACGTCCGTACGCTGCTCGAGCAGGGGCCGCTGGGGGTGCTCGCCTACGACGGCGACGAGCCTGTCGGCTGGGCCGCGATCGCACCCCGCGCCGACACCTCCTTCGCCCGCAACCGCAAGATCCCCCACGTCGACGACCTCCCGGTCTGGGCGCTGTGGTGCATCCGGGTCCGGCCGGGTCACCGCGGCCAGGGCATCTCGCACACGCTCATCGAGGGTGCCGTCGACTTCGCCCGCGACCACGGCGCGCCGGCCGTCGAGGCCTACCCGCTCGACAGCCAGGGTGCGAAGGTGGACCTGACGATGGCGTACGTCGGGATCCGCAAGAACTTCGAGGCGGCCGGCTTCACCTGGGCCGCCGACACGACCTCAGTCCTCGCCGGACACCCGCGCGTCCTGATGCGGCACAACCTGAGCTGACCGGCCGGTTGGGTCCGATCGGTAGAGTGTGGGTCGTGAACACCGAGACGAGCCGCGTACGCATCGCGCTCGTCGCGCTTTTCACGCTGATGCTCCCGGCGCTGATGAGCGTCGACCCCGAGCAGGCGCTGCTGACCATCGCCGTCTCGACCGCGCTCGCCGCCGTCGCGGTCGGCGCCGTCCACAACGTCGGCGCGTTCGCGCTGGTCAGGGCACGTTCGACGGCCCCGCGCGACGCCTCCGACGGACCTCACCACCTCGCCGCCCGGGTCACCGACCCGGTGTGCTCCCCGCGCCGTCCGCGCGCTCCTGAGCAGGTCTGACAACTCGCCCCACCGGCGAGCCCGTCAGCCCTACCCACTCACCTCAGGAGCACACCCATGTCCGTCCTCGCCCCGTTGTCGCACGCCCTCGCCGCCGCCCTCGCCGGCGCCCACCACGTCCTGGCCTTCGTCGGCCCCAACGTCAGCTGGCTGCTGGCCATCGCCGCCGTCGTGGTGCTGGTCAGGCTCGTCCTGCTGCCGCTCACGATCCGCGGCGTACGCCACGCCCACGCCTCCGCCCGGGCCCGCCCACAGCTCCAGGAGCTGACGAAGAGGTACCAGAAGCAGGCCGCGAAGGGCAGCCCGAGCCAGGCCGACGTGATGGCGATGATGGAGGAGCGCCGGAAGATCAACGAGGAGCACGGCGTACCCCGCTTCGCCATGCTCGCCGCCTTCGCCCAGCTGCCGATCTTCCTGGCGCTCTACCACCTGCTCTCCGACGTCAGCCGGAGCAACGCGGTCGGCGCGATGAACGACTCATTGGTCCACTCGCTCGGCGCAGCGACCTTCCTCGGCACACCGTTGACCGGCCACGGCTACCTCTCCGGCGACACGACCCACGTCGTGATCACCCTCGCCCTCGCCGCCACCGCCGCCGCGGTCAGCTACCTCAGCCAGCGGCTGTGGGTCCTGCCCAACATGGTCCGCGCCGACATGCCCGAGTCGATGCTGCGGATCCAGGAGCTCATGCCGGTCATCTCCGCCGGCGGCATGCTCCTCGCGGGCAGCACCGTCCCCCTCGCCCTACTCGTCTACTGGGTCATCAGCGGCCTGTGGACCGCCGGCCAGGTCGCGGTCATCCACCGCTGGTTCCCCACCCCCGGCTCCCCCGCCGCCGAGCGCCGAACGCTCAGGTTGCAGCCGGCCTGACCAACGAGCCGGGAGTTGTGAAGCTGAGAGTGGCCTATAGGTCACTCTCAGCTTCACGACCTCGACGTCAGAGCCGCTCGATGATGGTGACGTTCGCCTGACCGCCGCCCTCGCACATGGTCTGCAGGCCGTAGCGGCCGCCGGTGCGCTCGAGCTCGTTGAGGAGGGTCGTCATCAGCCGGGTGCCGGTGGCGCCGATGGGGTGACCGAGGGCGATGCCGCCGCCGTTGACGTTCACCTTCTCGTGCGGGACGTCGAGCTCCTTCATCCACGCCAGGACGACGGAGGCGAAGGCCTCGTTGCACTCGAACAGGTCGATGTCGTCGACCGTCAGGCCGGTCTTGGCCAGGGCGTACCGGGTGGCCTCGATCGGGCCGGTGAGCATCCAGACCGGGTCGTCACCGCGGACCGAGAGATGATGGATCCGGGCTCGCGGGGTCAGACCGAAGGTGCGTACGGCCGATGCCGAGGCCACCAGCAGCGCCGAGGAGGCGTCGCAGATCTGGGAGGCGACAGCCGCGGTGATCCGGCCGCCGGGGGCGAGCGGCTCCAGCGCGGCCATCTTCTCGAGCGACGTCTCTCGCGGGCACTGATCCGTGTCGAAGTCGCCCACCGGCACGATCTCCCGGTCGAACCGACCCTCCGCGATCGCGGTCTTCGCCCGCTGGTGGGAGGCCAGCGCGTAGGCCTCCATGTCCTCGCGCGAGATGTCCCACTTCTCGGCGATCATCTCGGCGGAGCGGAACTGGGAGACCTCTTGGTCGCCGTAGCGCTTCACCCAGCCGGGCGACTCGGCGAACGGGGTGGTGAACCCGTACTCGGCGCCCACCAGCATCGCCGCCGAGATCGGGATCTGCGACATGTTCTGCAGGCCCCCGGCCACCACCAGGTCCTGCGTACCGGACATGACGCCCTGCGCCGCGAAGTGCACCGCCTGCTGCGAGGAGCCGCACTGCCGGTCGATGGTCACCCCGGGTACGTGGTCGGGCAGCCCGGCCACCAGCCAGGCCGTCCGCGCGACGTCACCGGCCTGGCCGCCGATGGTGTCGCAGCAGCCCATGATCACGTCGTCGACGGCCCCGGGGTCGATCCCGGTGCGGTCGACGAGCGCGGCCAGGGAGTGGGCGCCGAGATCAGCGGGATGGATCCCGGCGAGCGCCCCGCCTCGCTTCCCCACGGGCGTACGAACCGCATCGACGATGAAGGCCTCAGGCATCGGGGGATCCTCTCGATCAGGCGTGCTGGCTGGAGACGGACACGACCTCGCCGGTCATGTAGGACGAGTAGTCGCTGGCCAGGAAGACCATGACGTTGGCGACCTCCCAGGGCTCGGCGGCGCGACCGAACGCCTCGCGGCCCTTGAGCTCGACGAGGAGCTCGGGCGAGGTGACCTTCTCCAGGAACGGGTGCATCGCCAGCGACGGCGAGACCGCGTTGACCCGGATGCCGTGCGGCGCGAAGTCGGCGGCGGCGGACCGGGTCAGCGCCATCACCCCGGCCTTGGCAGCGGCGTAGTGCGCCTGTCCCTCCTGCGCCCGCCAGCCGATCACGGAGGCGTTGTTGACGATCACTCCGCGCTTCCCGGCCGCCACGAACCGCTGCCCGACCGCCCGGATGCACCGGAACGTCCCGGTCAGGGTGATGTCGAGAACCTTCGACCACTGCTCGTCGGTCATCTCCAGCACCGAGGCGGTCCCGCCGAGGCCGGCGTTGTTGATCATCACATCGACGCCACCGAAGGGCTCGGCCGCGTCGAGCAGCGCCTGGACCTGGTCCTCCTGGGTGACGTCGCAGGTCACGGCGGTGAGCCGGTCTGCCCCGAACTCCTCCCCGAGCGCATCGACGGACTCCTTGAGGCGCCGCTCGTGGGTGTCGGACATGACGACCGCCTTCGCACCCTCCTCGAGCACCTTGCGCACCACCGCGGCTCCGATGCCCGCACCGGCGGCCGCGGTCACGACGACGACCCGGCCGTCCAGGAGCGAGTGGCCGGGGACGTACGCGGGGGTGGGCTGTTCGGGCTTCATGCGCGGGCCTCTCGTGGCAGGCCGAGGACGCGCTCGGCGATGATGTTCCGTTGGATCTCGTCCGAGCCGCCGTAGATCGTGTCGGCACGGGAGAAGAGGTAGAGGGACTGCAGCCGGTCGAGGGCGTAGTCCTCGCCGGTGGTCAGTCCGGTGAGCCCGACGACGTCCATCGCCAGCTCGCCGAGGTCGCGGTGCCACCGGGCCCAGAGCAGCTTGGAGACGCTCGCCTCGGGGCCCGAGGAGCCGGAGTCGTACGCCGAGAGCGTCCGCAGCGCATGCAGCCGGAGCACCTCCAGCCCGACATGGGCCTGACTGAGTCGCGCGGCGATGCCGGGGTCGTCGATCGTGCCGTTCGCCCGCGCCGCCTCCTCGACCGTCTCCAGCTCACGCGCGAAGCCAACCTGCTGGCCGATCGTGGAGACCCCGCGCTCGAATCCGAGGGTCGCCATCGCGACCTTCCAGCCGTCGCCGGGCTCGCCGACCACCAGGTCGGCTGCGGTCTCCGCGCCGTCGAAGAAGACCTCGTTGAACTCCGAGGTGCCGGTGAGCTGCTGGATCGGGCGTACGTCGACGCCGGGCTGCGCCATCGGCACCAGCAGGTAGGACAGCCCGTGGTGGCGCTCGGAGCCGGGCGTCGTGCGGCACACCACGAAGCACCAGTCGGAGAGGTGGGCGTTCGACGTCCACACCTTCTGCCCGTCGACGACCCACCGCTCGCCGTCGAGCCGGGCACGGGTGCGCACCGAGGCCAGGTCGGAGCCGGCGCCGGGCTCGGAGTAGCCCTGGCACCACAGCTCCTCGACCGCGACGATCTTCGGGAGGAACCGCTCCTGCTGAGCAGGTGTGCCATGGGCGATCAGGGTGGGGCCGAGCAGCTCCTCGCCGAGGTGGTTCACGCGCACCGGGGCATCCGCCCGGGCGTACTCCTCGTGGAAGATCACCTGCTGCCACAGGGGCAGGCCGCGCCCGCCGTGCTCCTCGGGCCAGCCCAGACACGTCCAGCCGTGCGACGCCAGGTAGCGATTCCACGCCAGCCTGCCCTCGTACGACTCGTGGTCGCGCCCGTTGCCGCCGGTGCCGCGCAGCGCGGCCCACTCGCCGACCAGGTGGTCGGCGAGCCACTCACGCACCTCGGCACGGAACGCCTCGTCCTCGGCGGAGTAGGTCAGGTCCATGCCGGACAACCTACCAAACCAAGCACTTGTTTGGTAGCGTCTGCGCCATGAGTGAGGACGTCGTGACGTACGAGACCCACGGGCCCGTAGCGGTGGTGCGGCTGAACCGACCCGAATACCGCAACGCGCAGAACTCGAAGGTGACCTACGCACTCGACGCGGCCTTCACCCGAGCGACCAACGACGACGAGATCAAGGTGATCGTCCTCGGCGGCAACGGCAAGCACTTCTGCGCCGGCCACGACATCGGCACCCCAGGACGCGACATCGACGAGAGCTTCGAGCGCAAGGCCGTGATGTGGTGGGACCACGTCGGCAAGGAGGGCGTCGACTCCCGCTTCGCGCGCGAGTCCGAGGTCTACCTCGGCATGTGCCGCCGCTGGCGCGAGATCCCGAAGCCGACGATCGCGATGGTGCAGGGCGCCTGCATCGCGGGTGGCCTGATGCTGGCCTGGTCCTGCGACTTCATCGTCGCCTCCGACGACGCCTTCTTCTCCGACCCGGTGGTCAAGATGGGCATCCCGGGCGTCGAGTACTTCGCCCACCCGTGGGTCACCAACCCCCGCGCCGCCAAGGAGATGCTCTTCACCGGCGGCCGCTTCTCGGCCTCGCAGGCGGAAGCCTGGGGGATGGTCAACCATGTCGTGCCTCGCGACGACCTCGAGACCGAGACGCTCGCGCTGGCCGGAAAGATCGCGGAGATGCCACGCCTGGGTCTGGCGCTGGCCAAGAAGGCGGTCAACCAGGCCGAGGACCTGATGGGCATGCGCGCCGGGATGGACTCTGTCTTCGGCCTCCACCACGCCGCCCACGCCCACAACGCCGAGGTCGGCAAGGACTCGCTCGCGGGGATGGACGCGAGGTCGATGAAGTCGTGAAGCCCGAGCATGGCCTGATGCGGCCGACGAGCACCGATGTAACACGTCGTTCGTCGGACTACTCGCCCGTTCAGAACGACCGGATAGTCCGACGAACGACGTGTTACAGCGAACGAGGAGCGCGATGAGCACCTTGGAGTTCACCGAGGCCGAGGAGGCCTTCCGGCTCGAGGCCCGCGAGTGGCTCGCCGCCAACAACCCCGGCCGGCTGCCGTCGATGGACACCGCTGAGGGCGCCGCAGCCCACCGCGAGTGGGAACGCACCCTGGCCTCCGGCCGCTGGTCGGTCGTCACCTGGCCCGAGGCGTACGGCGGCCGCGACGCGTCGCTGACCGAGTGGGTCATCTTCGAGGAGGAGTACTACCTCGCCGGCGCCCCCACGCGGATCAGCCAGAACGGCATCTCGCTGCTCGCCCCGATCATCTTCGGCCACGGGACCGAGTCGCAGAAGGAGCGCTACCTGCGCGACATGACCGACGGCACCCTGGTCTGGGCACAGGCCTGGTCCGAGCCCGAGGCGGGGTCCGACCTCGCCTCGCTCCGTGCGACCGCCACCCGCGTCGAGGGCGGCTGGAAGCTCAACGGCCAGAAGACCTGGAGCAGCCGGGCGCCCTTCGCCGACCGCGGCTTCGGCCTGTTCCGGAGCGACCCGGAGGCCGAACGGCACCGGGGCCTGACGTACTTCCTCTTTCCGCTCGACGCCGACGGCGTCACGGTCCGGCCGATCGACCAGCTCGACGGCACACCGGGGTTCGCGGAGATCTTCTTCGACGACGTCTTCGTACCCGACGAGGACGTGCTCGGCGGGGTCGGAGACGGTTGGAAGGTCGCCATGTCCACCGCGGGCAACGAGCGCGGTCTGTCGCTGCGTTCGCCCGGGCGGTTCTGTGCGGCGGCGGACCGATTGGTCGAGCTGTATCGCTCGCACGGTCTCGGCAAGGGCGGCCACCGGGGATTCGGCGACCAGGTCGTCGATGCCTGGATCGGAGCGGAGGCCTACCGCCTCTACACCTGGGGAACCGTCACCCACGTCGAGGCCGGCGGCTCGGTCGGCGCCGAGGGCTCGATCAACAAGCTGTGGTGGTCCGAGCTCGACCTCTCGCTGCACGAGACCGCCCTGTCCCTGCTCGGCGCGGACGCGGAGCTCTCCGGTCGGTGGCTCGACGACTACCTCTTCTCCTTGTCCGGCCCCATCTACGCCGGCACCAACCAGATCCAGCGCAACATCGTCGCCGAGCGCGTACTCGGCCTGCCGAGGGGTGGCCGATGAGATTCGGACGTACGCCGGAGCAGCACGCCTTCTCCGAAGCACTCGACGACCTCCTCGGTGCCGCCGACGTCCCGTCGGCCTCGCGCGCCTGGGCGGCCGGTGACC
The DNA here is from genome assembly GCF_042798075.1 of Nocardioides sp. NPDC057772. Classification (NCBI taxonomy): domain Bacteria; kingdom Bacillati; phylum Actinomycetota; class Actinomycetes; order Propionibacteriales; family Nocardioidaceae; genus Nocardioides; species Nocardioides sp. NPDC057772. The sequence goes on along the minus strand of NZ_JBHVKN010000040.1, from coordinate 8,837 downwards.
ACTCGGCTGGGCTCAAGCTCTGGCAGCGGCTCGCCGAGCTCGGTGTCATGGGGCTGCTGGTGCCGGAGGAGCTCGGCGGCATGGGAGCGACCCCGACAGACCTGACGGTCGCCCTCGAGCGGCTCGGCTACCACGGGGTCCCGGGGCCGTGGATCGAGTCGGTCGCGGTCGCGCCGCGGCTGCTCGCGGACACGCCGGACGCGGACCTGCTCGAGCGGGTCGCCGCGGGTGAGGCGCTGGTGTCCGTGGCCACGGGATCACGAGCCCTCGATGCCGACGTCGCCGAGCGGACCTATGCGCTGGGTGCGACTCTGCGCCGAGCGGAACCCGGCTCCGAGCAGCGGTCGGTCGACCCGACCCGGCGGCTCTTCGACGTCACCGCCGGCGAGGAGGTCTCCACGATCGACTCGGCGCCGGCGCTCGAGCTCGGCACGCTCGCCTGCTCGGCCCAGCTCCTCGGCGCGGGACTGAGGCTCCTCGACGACTCGGTCGCCTACGTGAAGCAACGGACTCAGTTCGGGCGACCGATCGGCGAGTTCCAGGCGGTCAAGCACCTGCTCGCCGACGTACGCGTCGCCCTGGACTTCGCAGCCCCGCTGGTGCACAACGCAGCCGTCGAGCTCGACGCCGACGCCCCGACAGCGGCCCGAGCGGTGTCGGCCGCGAAGGTCGCCGCCGGCGATGCGGCGTACCTCGCCTCACGCACCGCGCTCCAGGTCCACGGCGCGATCGGCTACACCCGCGAGTTCGACCTGAGCCTGTGGATCCTCAAGGTGCGCGCGCTGGTCGGCGCCTGGGGCATTCCGGCCGAGCACCGGGCGCGGATCCTCGAGTCGCTGATGGAGGCGCGATGAGGTTCGCGCTCACCGAGGAGCAGTCCGACCTGGTCGCGACCGTGCACACGCTGATCGGCAAGCGGGCCAGGTCGATGGATCTGCGGGCGGCGATCAGCACGCCCGAGGGCTATGACACCACCCTGTGGCAGACGCTCGCCGAGCAGATCGGCGTCACCGCGCTCGCGATCCCGGAAACATACGGCGGTATCGGCTGTTCCTACCTGGAAGCCCACCTGGTCCTGGAAGAGCTCGGCGCCACCCTCACGCCTTCCCCGATGGTCGGCAGCGTGCTGGCCAGCGAGGTAGTCCAGGGAGTTTCCGTCGGTCTACCGACGGGTAACGGACGGAAACTCCCTGGACTATCCGAGCCTGCCGCTCAACTCCTGACCGACATCGCCGACGGGACCCGGCTTGTCACGGCCGCGACCGCCGGCCTGTCGGGGGTCCGGATCTCCGCGTCCGGGGATCGGTTGACCGGCACGATCCCGACCGTCTTGGATGCGCCCGCCGCCGACACGATTCTCATCGTCGTCGAGGACCAGCTCTTCGCGCTCGACCGGACAGCGCCGGGATGCACGGTCACCACCACGCCGACACTCGACCCCACGCTCCGGCTGGGAGAGATCCGACTCGCAGACGCGCGGGCCACCCGGCTCGGCAGCATCGACCCGGCGTACGTCACCACCGTCGGCGCGACCATGATGACCGCTCTCCAGGCCGGCGCAGCGCGCGAGGCGCTGGAGCGTACGGTCGCCTATCTCAAGGAACGCCACCAGTTCGGTCGACCGCTCGGCTCCTTCCAGGCGCTCAAGCACCGCTGCGCCGACCTGCTGGTCCAGGTCGAGACCGCGCGGACGATGAGCTGGGCGGCGGCCTGGGAGCTGACCCAGCCCGCGCCCGATCGACGTCTCATCCAGGCTGCCAAGACCTGGTGCTCCGACGCGTTCTCGCAGGTCGCGGCCGAGATGATCCAGCTCCACGGTGGTGTGGCGATCACCTGGGAGCACGACGCCCATCTCTACTTCAAGCGCGCCCACGCCACCGCCCAGCTCTTCCGAGGAGACACGTGAACAAGACCCCCATCGACAAGACGCTGCCGCTGTCCGACGTCACCAGAAAGCTCGAGTCCGGGATGACCATCGGCATCGGCGGCTGGGGCTCGCGCCGCAAGCCGATGGCGCTGGTCAAGGAGATCCTCCGCAGCGACATCACCGACCTGACCGTGGTCGCGTTCGGCGGCCCCGACGTCGGCCTGCTCGCCCGCGCCGGAAAGATCCGCAAGCTGGTCTACGGCTTCGTCAGCCTCGACTCGATCCCGCTCGACCCGAACTTCACCCGGGCTCGCGAGCGGGGCGAGATCCCGGAGACGAGCGAGTACGACGAGGGCATGTTCGTCGCCGGTCTGCGAGCAGGAGCGAATCGGCTCAGCTTCCAGCCCATCCGGGCCGGCCTCGGCAGCGACGTGATGGCGATGAACCCCGACCTCGAGACGGTGAAGTCGCCCTACGACGAGGAGGAGTACGTCGCCGTCCCCGGCCTCCGCCTCGACGTCTCGCTCATCCACCTCAACCGCGCCGACGCGGCCGGCAACGGGCAGTACCTCGGCCCCGACCCCTACTTCGACGACCTCTTCGCGATGGCCGCCGACACCACGATCATGTCGGTCGAGCAGATCGTCTCCACCGACGACCTCACCGCCAAGGCCCCGCCGCAGACCCTCCTGGTCCCCCGGATCTTCGTCAACCACGTCGTCGAGGCCCCCGGCGGTGCCCACTTCACCAGTTGCGATCCCGACTACGGCCGCGACGAGGAGTTCCAGAAGGCGTACGTGGCCGCGGCCAAGGCCGAATCCGATGAGCAGTGGACCGAGTTCGAGGAGCGCTACCTGTGACGACCCAGACCATCACTCGCGCCGATTTCTGCGTCGTCGCCGTCTCGGACGCCTTCAAGGGCTCCGGCGAGGTGCTCGCCCACGCCGTCGGGATCGTCCCGGCCATCGGCGTACGTCTGGCCAAGGCCACCCACACCCCCGAGCTCGCCCTCAGCGACGGCGAGGCCTTCATGATGGCCGAAGCCCCACCGCTGCTGAAGACCGCGGCGGCCGGCGGCACCCCGGAGGCGTGGGTGCCGTTCCGCAACATCTTCGACATCGTCGCCAGCGGCCGCCGGCACTCGATGATGGGCGCCAGCCAGATCGACCGCTACGGCAACCAGAACATCTCCTCTATCGGCGACTGGCGACAGCCGAAGCGCCAGCTGATCGGCGTACGCGGCGCGCCGGGCAACACCGTCAACCACCGTGTCGACTACTGGGTCGCCAAGCACTCCGCCCGGGTCTTCGTCGACCGCGTCGACGTCGCCAGCGGCGTCGGCAACGACCGCGCGGTCGGCACCGCCGGCCGCTTCCACGACCTCGGCGTCATCGTCACCAACCTCGGCGTCTTCGGCTACGACGAGTCCGGGCTCATCAAGGTCGACTCGATCCACCCCGGCGTGACCCCCGAGGAACTGCAGGACGCCACCGGGTTCCCGATCGACGCCACCGACGCTCCCCTCACCCGCGAGCCCACCACCGAGGAGCTGAAGATCATCGCCGCGGAAGACCCCAAGGGCCTGCGCCATCGCGAGGTGCCCGAACCCTGAGACACCCCGGGCAACTGGACTGGCACTTCATCGGGTTGATGGGTGTTTCAGTGCCCGTCAACTCCAGGGATACCCGGTCGACCGGGTATCCCTAGGACAGACCCGCTACGCGAGGATCCCCGCGTGGAGCAGCTTCAGATACTGCTCCGAGAGCGTCTCAGGGGTGTGCCGCCCGCCCGGTCGATACCAGGAGACCGTGGACCAGACGCCGTCACGGATGAACCGGTAGGTCAGCGCGGCGTCGAGCGAGGCCTGGAAGACGCCCGAGGCCTGGCCGGCCTCGATGACCCGGATCCAGAGCGCCTCGTTGTCACGGGAGCGCTCGGCGACGAACTCGAAGCCCTCGACGGTCGCCAGGAAGGACGCCTCGTTCTGGTAGAGCGCGACGGCGAGACGCTCGTTGTGGATCGTCCGGAACGACTCCGCGATGAGCCCGTCCAGGTCGGCCTGCGGGTCGACGCCGGACTCGACGATCTCGGTGAACCGAGCGTTGAGGCCGTCGAGGAAGCCCGACAGCACCTCGGTCAGCATCGCCTCCTTGGAGCGGAAGTGATGGTAGAGCGAGCCCGAGAGGATCCCCGCGGCGTCCGCGATGTCGCGTACGGTCGTCTGGGAGAAACCCTTGGTCGCGAACATCTCGGCCGCCAGCGTGAGCAGCTCGGCTCGCCTCGATGACCCCGACGCCGTCCCCCGCCTTCTCGGCGCAACCCCCGTGTCAGTCATGGACGAAGCCTACCAAACAAGCAATTGCTCAACTACGCTTGCCCGGGTGACCCCGCGCACGATCCCCGCCCTGCTCGAGAAGGCCAAGCAGACGTACGCCGACCACCCGGCGATCGTCGACGGCCCCACGACGCTCACCTACACCGAGCTCGCCGACGCGGCGGAGAAGGCCGCGCGTGCCTTCCTCGCCAGCGGCGTACGCAGCGGCGACCGAGTCGCGATCTGGGCGCCCAACCGCTGGGAGTTCCCGGTCGCGGTCCTCGGCGCGCAGACGATCGGGGCGGCCGTGGTGCCGCTGAACACTCGCTACCGGGGCCATGAGGCGCGCGAGATCCTCGAGCGGTCCCGCGCGACCGCACTGATCACCGTCAACGGCTTCCTCGGCACCGACTACGTCCAGATGCTCCACGACGCCGGCCCGCTCCCGGAGCATCTGCTCACCGTCGTCGACCTGGCGACCGGCTGGGACGAGTTCCTGGCGCGAGGCGACGACACGACCGACAAGCGTCTCTCGGACGCCAAGGCGACCGTCACCCCCGACACCCTCGCCGACCTGCTGTTCACCTCCGGCACCACCGGCAAGCCGAAGGGCGTGATGAGCGCTCAGCGCCAGACGATCGGCGTCGCCGACGTGTGGGCGCGCGGCGCCACACTCTCCCCGCAGGACCGCTACGCCATCGTCAACCCGTTCTTCCACGGCTTCGGCTACAAGGCGGGCTTCATCGCCGCATTCACCGCGGGCAGCACGGTCTACCCGATCGCGACCTACGACCCGACTCAGGCGCTGCAGCTGATCCAGGACGAGCGGATCACCGTCCTCCCCGGCGCTCCGACGATCTTCACCACACTGATCAACCACGACGACCTCGAGGCCTACGACATCTCGAGCCTGCGGTTCGCGATCGCCGGCGCTGCCAGCGTCCCGGAGACCCTCTTCGCCGATATGCGCAACATCCTCGGGATCGACGAGGTGAAGGGGGCGTACGGGCTGACCGAGTGCATGGTCGCCACCACCACCCGCCCCGGCGAGGACCCCGAGCACGTGGCCAAGGTGGTCGGGCCCGCGGTCGAGGGGCTGGAGATCCGCACCGTCACCGCGGCCGGCACGGACGCGGAGCCGGGCGAGGACGGCGAGGTCTGGATCCGCGGCGACAACGTCATGCTCGGCTACTTCGAGAATCCCGAGGCCACCGCCGAGGCGATCGACGAGGACGGCTGGCTCCACACCGGCGACGTCGGCCACCTCGACGAGCACGGCTGCCTGAAGATCACCGATCGGATCAAGGACATGTTCACCGTCGGCGGCTTCAACGTCTACCCGGCCGAGGTCGAGAACACCCTCGCCGCTCACCCCGGCATCGTCGAGGCCGCGGTCATCGGCGTCCCCGACGCGCGGCTCGGCCAGGTGGGCAAGGCCTTCGTCGTCCTGCACGACCACGACCTCACCGCCGACGCCATCGCGACCTGGATCAAGGACCGCCTGGCCAACTACAAGCAGCCGAGGACGTACGTGCTGGTCGACAGCCTCCCGCGCAACGCCAGCGGCAAGGTGCTGAAGACGGACCTGCGAAACCCCCCAAAATAGGTGACACCCCACGGGGCGGGGGTATAAGTTTCCGAGGCCCGTCTTGACTTTCCCCCACGGAGGCTTCGATGCCCCGACGCGCCAAGATCGCGTCCATCTCCGGCACCACCCTCGTTCTCGGCGTGGCTGCAGTGGCCATCCCGCTGACGCTGAACTCCGCCACCGCCGAGCCGACCACGTCCGGCCCGCTCGCGGCGTTCGACGCCGCGAACAGGGAGCCGTCCACCCTCCCCGCCGGCCCGGTCGAGGCCCACGTCGAGGAGGTCGCGCTGACGACCTCGACCGGCAAGGCGACCGAGCACGCGACGAAGGTCGACAAGCCGCGCAGCAACGTCATCAAGAGCGACCCGCAGGACGCCACCGGCTTCGCCGTCATCGGTGTGACCTGGTCCGATGCCTCCGCGTCAGAAGACGTACGCCCCGAGGTCCGCACGCTGAAGGACGGGGTGTGGTCGTCGTGGAGCCCGATGGTCGTCGACATCGAGGACCACGGCCCGGACGCCGGCACCGCGGAGGCGAAGAGTGTCCGCCCGGGCACCGACGAGTTCCTGGCCGGGCACGTCGACCAGGTGCAGACCCGGATCATCGTCCCCGACACCGCCGAGATCCCCGGCGACCTCGCGCTCGCGGTGATCGAGCCGGGCAAGCCTTCGGACACGGTCGAGGAGCTTCCCGAGATCCAGACCGACAAGGACAAGCCCCGGGCGGCCAGCGTCCACAACGGCAGCAAGGACTCCGAGCTCAACCTGGTCGCGTCCAGCTACACCTCGAGCCCGACGATCTTCAGCCGTGCGCAGTGGGGCGCCGACGAGACGCTCCGCGAGCAGACGGCCCCGAGCTATCGCATGATCCACGGCGGTTTCGTCCACCACACCGCGGGCACCAACGACTACACCGAGGCTCACGTCCCCGCCATCATCCGGGGCATCTACGAGTTCCACGTGAAGACCCGCGGCTACCGCGACGTCGGCTACAACTTCTTCGTCGACAAGTTCGGTCGCATCTGGGAGGGACGCCACGGCGGCGTCGCGATGCCGGTCGAGGGCGCCCACACCAGCGGCTACAACTACGACAGCTTCGGCGCCTCGGCCCTCGGCTGCTTCGACACGGTCACGGCCGGCTGTCCTGACGACGCCGGCGCGACGCAGAACCAGCCCACGGACGCGATGATCCAGGCGTACGGCTCTCTCTACGCCTGGAAGCTCTCGCTCCACGGCGTCACCGCCAACGCCACCAACGTGACCCTGACCAAGACCGACGGCACCAAGACGACGTTCCCGCACGCGATCAACGGCCACCGCGACGCGGGCACCACCGTCTGCCCGGGGGCCAACCTCCAGGCAAAGCTTCCCCAGATCCGTACGCTGGCCGCCGGTCTCCAGAAGAGCTGGAGCGGCCGCGACCTGGAGTCCCACATCGCCGGCACCAGCCACTCCGACTTCGTGGCCCGACGGGCCTCCGACGGCCGGGTCTTCACGCTGCGTACGGGCGGCTTCGCCGGGTTCAACTCGACCAGGACGTCCTCGACGGTCGGCAGCACCGCACTCCGGCCGGAAGATCCAGGTCTGGTGCACCAACGACTACCTCGGCATGAGCCAGCATCCGGACGTGATCCAGGCGCAGATCGACTC
>NZ_JBHVKN010000040.1:0-1409 GCF_042798075.1 Nocardioides sp. NPDC057772 | reverse complement strand
GTCCTCGACGGTCGGCAGCACCGTGCGCGAGGCCGTGGTCACCCCGGACATCACCGGCGACGGCAAGGCCGACCTGATCCAGGTCCGCACCGACGGCTCGGCCGGCATCCGCAAGGGCCGCGGCGACGGCACCTTCGCGGCGGTCTTCAAGAACCTCGGCAAGAGCACGTTCTCCGGGGTCTCCAAGATCACCGCGACCGGCAACATCGGCGGCACCTCGGCCAACGACCTGATCGGCAAGAACGCGAAGGGCTACCTGGTCCGCTACACCGGCAACGGTGCCGGAGGGTTCACCCGGGCGGGCACCACGCGCTCGCTCAGCGGCTTCGACAAGCTCGCCGCGACCGGCGACGTCAACAAGGACGGCAAGCGCGACCTGATCGGCCGCAAGTCCGGTGCGCTCTACTACTTCAAGGGCTCCGGCAGCGGTACGTTCGGCTCGCCGGTCAAGCTCGCGACCCAGAGCCCGTCGTGGTCCTCGCTGGTCCAGATCTCGGGCTACGGCGACTTCACCGGCGACGGCCGCGGCGACCTGATCGGCCGCGACTCGTCCAACCGCGGCTGGATCTACCCGGCCTCTGGCTCGGGCTTCGGCAAACCGCTGGGCCCGTACGCGGACGTCAACCGCACCCTCGTCGGCGCGGTCAACCTCGTCGGCAACAGCCTCCCGGACCTGGTGATGAAGTCCGGCTCGACGCTCTACGTCAAGCCGAACAGCGGCCGGGTCAGCCTGGCCGCGCCGGTCGACAGCGGCGTCACGCTGACGAGCGCCACCGCGCTGATGAACGCCGGCGACTGGAACCGCGACGGCAAGGGCGACTTCCTCGCGAAGATGTCCGACGGCTCCGTGCGGCTCTACCGGGGCTACGGCACCGGCAAGTTCGCCAGCCCCGTCACCATCGCGACCGGCCTCGGCACGGTCAGCGTCATCGACGCGGTCGGCGACATCACCGGCGACGGCTACCCGGACCTGATGGGCCGTACCTCCGACGGCACGATCAAGCTGTGGCCGGGCAAGGGATCGACCAAGGTGGGCGCGTCGATCGTGATGCGCACCTCGGCAGCGGGCACCCGCCTGGTCGGTGTCGGGCGCTGGAACAGCAGCAACACCCCCGACGTGCTCTTCGTCAATGGCACCAGCACCGTCGTCCACGAGAGCAACGGGCCCGGCGGCCTGGTCTCCACGCAGACCCTGTCGATCAACCTGTCGGGCTATGACGCGGTGCTCGGCGTACGCGACCTGCGGGCCGGTTCGGGCGGCGACCTGATCGTGCGGTCGGGCAGCTACATCTACGCGCTGGAGCGCAACAGCACCGGCACCGGCGTGACCCGCACCTACCTGGGTGCGCTGTCGGGCTACAACCTGCTGGGCTGACCCGAGTTGTGAAGCCGAGAGTGGCCCAGAGGCC
>NZ_JBHVKN010000039.1:0-33052 GCF_042798075.1 Nocardioides sp. NPDC057772 | reverse complement strand
GAACCACCAACGCCGAGAACCTCCAAGGGTTGTGCGAACGCTGCAACCAAGCCAAAGAAGCCCACGGCTGGCAAGCCAGACCCGGACCCGACGGCTCCATCACCACCATCACACCCACTGGCCACGCCTACACCAGCCCACCACCCGACACCTGGGGCCAAGACCCACCGCCACTGTCGCGGGCAGAGTTCACGCTGCGCGACGTGCTGCTCGACCACACCCTGGCTGCCTGACCCACGGCCTCGGTCAGGCGCGCGAACCGCGCTAGGAGGCGTACGCGATCTGCTCCTGGATCTCGAAGCGGAGGCCGTCGGCGGCGGCGATGTAGACGTCTTGGTCCACGAGGTTGCCGTGCATCCGCATCAGGCCGCGGGGGCTGGAGTAGGTGTGGCGCTCGGCGAGACGCAGGGCGGGCTCGACCTCGAGGGAGCCGCAGGCGTCGCCGACCTGGCGCAGGAACATCAGCGACTCGTAGCAGGACTCGCCGACGGCGTTCAGGGAGGGCGCGTACTCGCCGAAGCGGCGGTAGTAGCGCTCGGCCAGGCCGGCCGACTCGGGGGTGGTGAGGCCGTCGAAGTAGGCAGCGGCGGCGAAGACGTTGGCGTTGGCGCCGGCGCCGCCCGCGAGCAGGGTGTTCTCCTCGACCGCGGGGCTCAGCCGGGTCAGGGACGAGCTCAACCCGGCGGCGGCGAACTGGCGGTTGAAGTGCACCGCGTCCTGCCCCATCAGCAGCATGATCACCCCGTCCTGCTCACCGCCGTCGAGGCTGCGCAGCACGCCGGCGAAGTCGCGCGTCCCCAGCGGGACGTACGTCTCGCTCACGACCTCCGAGAGCGAGCCGCGCAGCGCGGCGCGGGCGGTCGAGCCGGTGACCCGTGGGAAGACGTAGTCGTTGCCGACGACGGCCCAGCGGGAGACGCCGTGGTTGGCCTGCATCCAGGCGGCGGCCGGGAGCAGCTGGTTGACCGGGCGCTCGCCGATCATGAAGACGCCGGGGGTGTCGTCGCCGCCCTCGTGCATGGCCGCGAAGGCATAGAGCGACCGGCCGCCCACCCGGGCGGTGATGGCCTGGCGGACCGCCGAGATGTGCCAGCCGGCGATGGCGTCGACCCGGCCGAGCTCGACGAGCCGGGCCACCTCGGCGGCGACCTCCGTCGGCGCGCGCCCGGCGTCGACCGCCACCAGCTCGACCGGCCGTCCGGCGATGCCGCCACCGGTGTTGAGCTCCTCGGCGGCCAGCTCGCCGCACGCCAGGCAGCCGGGACCGTAGATCCCGGTCGGTCCCCGCATCGGCACCACGAATGCGATCGAGACCGCCTCCGGCGGGCGGGGCGCGAGGCCCAGCAGGGCATGGGAGGACGGGGTGAACGACGGTGGGGTCATCGACACCTGCTCCCGAACGGAATGTTGTCCTGATGACTCACCATTGAGCCGTTGGGTGGTTAGGGTACGGCAGACAGCGATCGCGGGGAGGACGTCATGGAGGTTGCCGAGACGGCCGGCACGGATCTGCGCTGTTCGGACCTTGCCGTGCTGCTCGCCCGTGCGCAGCGCCGGGTCGAGCGCGCGCTCGCCGAGGCGTACGCCGACTTCGACCTCACCGCGGAGCAGTGGCGCATCCTCAGCGTGCTGCTCGACGAGCCCGGCCAGACGATGACGCGGCTCGCCGACGGCGCCGCGCTCCCGGCCGGCACGCTGACCCGTCACGTCGACCGGCTCGCCGAGCGTGGGCTGGTGCTGCGCAAGGTCCACGCCGAGGACAAGCGTCGCGCTGTCGTCGCGCTCTCACCGGTGGGTGCCTCGGCCGCTCGCGAGATCCGGACCCGCCAGCAGACCGACGCCGTCGCCGACGTCGTCCGCGATCTCCGGACGGTCCTCGACAACCTTTGAGAAGACGTTTCCGTCTGGAAACAAATCCTCGCCGGGTCCGACACATCGGCGAAACAAGCCGTCCCTAGATTCCTTCCATTCGAGAGCAATTGTCCGATGGAAGGACCCCCATCCCGTGCGTACGAAATTCTCGAGCCGCGTCCTCGCGGCCAGCTCGGTGCTCGCTCTGGGCCTGACCGCGACCGCGTGCGGCGGCGCGAAGACCGGTGACTCCGCGAGCAGCGAGAGCTGCGTCGACACCAGCGGCGACACCGTCAAGATCGGTTTCCTCAACTCCCTGTCGGGGACGATGGCGATCAGCGAGACGACCGTCTTCAAGTCCCTGTCCATGGCGGCCGAGGAGATCAACGCCGACGGCGGCGTGCTCGGCAAGAAGCTCGAGATCGTCAGCGAGGACGGCCAGTCCGAGCCGACCGTCTTCGCCGAGAAGGCGACCAAGCTGATCCAGGACGACTGCGTCGCGGCTGTCTTCGGGGGCTGGACCTCCAGCTCGCGCAAGGCGATGCTGCCGGTCTTCGAGGGCAACGACGCGCTGCTCTTCTACCCGGTGCAGTACGAGGGCCTGGAGTCCTCGCACAACATCTTCTACACCGGTGCGACCACCAACCAGCAGATCATCCCCGCCCTCGACTTCCTCAAGCAGGAGAAGAAGATCGAGTCGATCTTCCTGGTCGGCTCCGACTACGTCTTCCCGCGCACGGCGAACAAGATCATCAAGCAGTACGCCGCCGCCAACGGCATCGAGGTCCTCGGTGAGGAGTACCAGCCCCTGGGCTCGACCGACTTCGGCACCGTCGTCGACAAGGTCAAGGCCGCCGGTGCGGACGCGGTCTTCAACACCCTCAACGGCGACTCCAACGTGGCCTTCTTCAAGGAGTACAAGGGCAAGGGCCTGACCGCCTCGGCGATGCCGGTGCTCTCGGTCTCCATCGCCGAGGAGGAGGTGCCGGGCGTCGGTGTGGGCAACCTCGAGGGGCAGTACACCGCCTGGAACTACTACCAGACCATCGCCAGTCCGGCGAACCAGAAGTTCGTGACCGACTTCAAGGCCGCCAACGGCGCCAAGGCGGTGACCTCCGACCCGATGGAGGCGGCCTACACCTCGCTGTACCTGTGGAAGGGCATGGTCGAGAAGGCCGACTCGTTCGCGGTCGAGGACGTCATCGACGCCGCCGACGGCGTCACCTACGACGCGCCCGAGGGCACCGTCGAGGTCAACGGCGAGAACCACCACATCGCCAAGACCGCGCTCATCGGCCAGGTGAACTCCGAGGGCCTGATCGACACGGTCTGGTCCAGCGACGAGCCGATCGAGCCGGACCCGTACCTGAAGTCCTACGACTGGTGGAAGAACTAGCCCGTTGGACGCGCTGCTCGCCCAGGTCTTCACCGGCGTCTCCGCCGGTGCGGTCCTGCTCCTCATCGCCCTCGGGCTCACCCTGACCTTCGGTCAGATGGGCGTGATCAACATGGCCCACGGCGAGTTCATCATGGCCGGCGCGTACACCGCGTACGTCGTCTCGACCATCGTCGCCAGCACCGAGCTCAGCCTGCTGATCGCGCTCCCCGCGGGGTTCGTGATCGGCGGCCTGCTCGGGCTGGCGCTCGAGGCGAGCGTGCTGCGGTGGATGTACGCCCGTCCGCTGGACACGCTGCTGGTCACCTACGGCGTGGGTCTGGTCCTGCAGCAGGTCGCGCGCGACATCTTCGGGGCTCCGGCCAAGGAGGTGCCCGCGCCGGGCTGGCTCGACGGCTCGATCCCGATCCTCGGCTACGACTTCCCGCTGACCAGGCTCTTCATCCTCGTCCTCGCCGCGCTCTGCGTGGCGGCGCTGCTGGCCGTGCTCCGGTTCACCGCCCTCGGGCGGCAGATCCGGGCGACCGTCGGCAACCGGGACCTCGCCGAGACCATCGGCATCTCGACCCGGCGCACCGACCAGGCCACCTTCTTCATCGGCTCCGGCCTGGCCGGCGTCGCCGGGGTGGCCCTCACGCTGCTCGGCTCGACCGGCCCGAACCTCGGCACGTCCTACATCGTGCAGGCGTTCCTGGTGGTCGTGGTCGGTGGCATCGGCCACCTCAAGGGCACCATCGTGGCGGCTCTCGGGATCGGCCTGCTGCAGGCGTTCTTCGCGCATGCCCTGACCGGCTCGGTCGCCCAGGTGATCGTCTTCCTCGCGATCGTCGCCTTCTTGCAGGTGCGTCCGCAGGGCATCCTCTCGATCCGGACCAGGAGCCTGGCATGAGCGTGAAGAAGCTCTCCCCGTACGTCGGTTGGCTGCTGCTCGCCGTCGCCCTGCTCGTCCTCGCCCCGGCGGTGTTGTCGGACTTCCGGCTCGGTCTGCTGGCCAAGTACTGCTGCTACGCCATCGCCGCGGTCGGCATCGGCCTGGCCTGGGGTCGTGGCGGGATGCTGGTGCTCGGCCAGGGGCTCTACTTCGGCATCGGCGCCTACGCGATGGCGATGCACCTCAAGCTCGCCGACGCCGGTCCGGGCGGGGTGCCGGACTTCATGGCGCTCTACGGCGACGCCACGGTGCCGGGATGGTGGGAGCCGCTGCGCAGCGGCGGCCTCACGGTCGTCGTCATCCTCGTCCTGCCGGCACTCGTCGCGGGTCTGCTGGGGCTGGCTGTGTTCAAGCGACGGATCAAGGGGGCGTACTTCGCCATCCTGTCGCAGGCGCTGGCGGCGGCCTTCGCGATCCTGCTCGTCGGTCAGGTGAAGACCACCGGCGGCGCCAACGGGCTCAACAACTTCCAGGGCTTCTTCGGGTACGCCCTGTTCGACCCTGCCAACAAGCGGATGCTCTACTTCATCGCTGCCGGGATCCTGCTGGTCTCGATCCTGGCGATGGCGTGGCTCTACCGCACCCGCTTCGGCGAGCTGCTGGTCGCGGTCCGTGACGGCGAGGCGCGGGTCCGCTTCCTCGGCACCGACCCGGCCAACGTGAAGCTGGCGGCGTACGTCATCGCGGCCGTCCTGGCCTCGATCGGCGGGGCGCTCTTCGTGCCGATCGCCGGGATCGTCTCTCCCGACGACGTCGGCGTGGTCGCCTCCATCGGGCTGCTCGCCGGGGTGGCGCTGGGCGGGCGTGCCTCGTTGCTCGGCCCGGCCGTCGGCGCGCTCCTGGTCGGCTATGCCGAGACCTCGCTCTCCGAGGCCTTCCCGGGTTCGTGGTCCTACTTCTAGGGGGCGCTGTTCGTGCTGGTCATCCTGCTGTTGCCGGGTGGGCTGGCGCAGCTGTTGGGGCTCGTCGGCCGGCTGAATGCTCACCGAGGTGACTCGGCGAGCGATCACCTCCTTCGTGGAGTTCCACGAGGGAAGCAAGGCGAGACCGAGGTACCCCTCGACAAGCTCGGGACGTCGCCTCGGTCAGCATCCGAGGAGGCGGCGGCGCGATGACCCTGACGGTGAGCGACCTGAGGGTCGAGTTCGACGGGTTCGTCGCGATCGACGGGGTGTCCCTGACCCTCGAGCCCGGCCGGCTGCACTTCCTGATCGGCCCCAACGGCGCTGGGAAGACGACGCTGGTGGATGCCCTGACCGGCCTGGCGAAGGGGAGTGGTGAGGCGCGTTATCGCACACGAGATCTGCTTGCTCTGGCATCGCACCGGATCACCCGCCTCGGCGTGGGACGTACGTTCCAGACCGCCACGGTCTTCGAGGAGCTGAGCGTCCTGCAGAATCTCGACATCGCCGCCGGAGTGCATCGGGCGCGGTGGCGGCTGATGCTGCCGCGGCGGGGCACGCCCGAGCGGGTCGCCGAGGTCCTGGAGACGGTGGGGCTCACCGAGCTGGCGGAGCGGCCGGCCGGGGTGCTCTCGCACGGGCAGAAGCAGTGGCTGGAGATCGGCATGCTGCTGGTGCAGGACTCCTCGGTGATGCTGCTCGACGAGCCGGTGGCCGGGATGTCGGCCGAGGAGCGCGAGGAGACCGGCGAGCTGCTGCGGCGGATCAGCCCCGGGCGGACCGTCGTGGTGATCGAGCACGACATGGACTTCGTCCGCCGGTTCGCCGACGTCGTCACCGTCCTGCACGCCGGGAAGGTGATCGCGGAGGGCACCGCCGCCGAGATCCGGGAGGACGCCGAGGTGCAGCGGGTCTACCTGGGCGACACGGTCGCCGCGGTGACCGAGACGACGACCGGGGAGGACGCCTGATGCTGAGGATCGAGTCGGTCACCGGCGGCTACGGCCGCACCACGGTGCTCCACGACGTCAGCCTGGAGGTCCCCGCCGGCGCCGCGGTGGCGCTGATGGGGCACAACGGTGCAGGCAAGACGACCCTGCTCAAGGCCGCGGCCGGACTCGTCCGGCCCAAGAGCGGGCGGGTGCTGCTCGACGGCGAGGACGTCACCGCGCTGCGACCGAGCGCGCGGGTGAAGCGCGGTCTGGGCTACGTGCCTCAGGGGCAGCAGAGCTTCGGCGACATGACGGCGCTGGAGAACCTCCAGCTCGTCGGCAACCGGGCCGGGATCAGCGAGATGCTCGACCTGTTCCCGGCGCTGAAGGACCTGCTCGGCCGACGCGCCGGGCTGCTCTCCGGCGGTCAGCGCCAGCAGCTCTCGATCGCGCGTACGCTGCTGACCAGGCCGAGGCTGCTCATCCTCGACGAGCCGACCGAGGGCATCCAGCCCAACGTGGTCGCCGAGATCGAGCGGGTGATCTCCGAGCTGACCGGACGCGGTGATCTCACCGTGCTGCTGGTCGAGCAGCACGTCGGGTTCGCGCTGCGTACGGCCTCTGCCTACTACATCCTCGAGTCCGGCCGGATCACCGCGAGCGGTGACGGCGGTTCCGGGGCGCACGAGCACGTCCGATCACAGCTGGCCGTCTAGAAGGATCCACAGATGCATCTGACCCCGTCCGACACCGAGAAGCTGCTGCTGTCCGTGGCCGGGATGGTCGCGCGCGACCGGCTCGCCCGCGGGGTGCTGCTCAACTACCCCGAGTCGGTCGCTCTGCTGTCCACCTGGGTGATCGAGCGCGCCCGCGAGGGCGCCTCGGTCTCCGACCTGATGACGCGCGGTCGCACCGTGCTGACCCGAGACCAGGTCATGCCCGACGTGGTCGACATGCTCGTCGAGGTGCAGGTCGAGGCGACCTTCCCCGACGGCCGCAAGCTCGTCACCATCCACCAGCCCATCGCCTGAGGAGGCCCCATGTCTGTGCAGTCCAGAGGACCCGGAGCCGTACGCGTCGCCGAGGGGACCATCCACCTCAACGCCGATCGGAGCGAGGCGGAGCGGCGTACGTTGGTCGTCCTCAACACCGGCGACCGGCCGGTCCAGATCGGCTCCCACATCCACTTCCCCGAGGTGAACTCGGCGCTCGCCTTCGACCGTGAGGCGGCCGAGGGGTTCCGGCTCGACATCCCCGCCGGCACCTCGCGCCGGTTCGAGCCGGGTGCGTCCCGGGAGGTCGCGATCGTGGCGTTCAAGGGCGCCCGGGTCGTGCCTGGCATCCAGATCAAGGGGGCCTGAGCATGGTGGAGATCAGCAGGACCGAGTACGCCGCGCTCTACGGTCCCACGACCGGTGACCAGGTGCGGCTCGGTGACACCGACCTGTGGATCGAGGTCGAGGACGACCTGACCGCGGGAGGCGAGGAGTCGGTCTTCGGTGGTGGCAAGTCGATCCGCGAGTCGATGAACCAGTCCACGGTGCCCCGGGCCGAGGGCGCTCTCGACACGGTGATCACCAACGCCGTCGTGCTCGACCACTGGGGCATCGTCCGGGCCGACGTCGGGATCCGCGGCGGGCGGATCGTCGCCCTGGGCCGCTCCGGCAACCCCGACATCGCCGACGGCGTCCACCCCGACCTGATCATCGGGCCGGGCACCGACGTGGTCAGCGGCGAGGGAAAGATCCTCACCGCCGGGGCGATCGACATCCACGTCCATCTCCTCTCCCGGTCCCAGATCGTCGAGGCGATCTCGACCGGCATCACGACCATCGGTGGGGGCGGCACCGGGCCCTCGGAGGGCTCCAAGGCCACCACCGTCACCCCCGGGCCGTGGCACCTGGAGACCATCCACCGAGCCCTCGACGACCTGCCCGTCAACCTGCTGCTGATGGGCAAGGGCAACACCGTCTCCGCCGCCGGGCTGGCCGAGCAGGCACTGGCGGGGGCCGCGGCCTACAAGGTCCACGAGGACTGGGGATCGACCCCGGCCGCCATCGACGCGGCTCTCCGTGCCGCTGACGAGCACGGCCTTCAGGTCGCGCTGCACTCCGACTCGCTCAACGAGGCTGGCTACCTGGAGTCGACGGTCTCCGCGATCGCCGGCCGCTCGATCCACGCCTTCCACGCCGAGGGCGCCGGGGGAGGGCATGCGCCCGACATCCTCTCGGTCGCCTCGCTGCCGTACGTCATCCCCGGCTCGACCAACCCGACCCTGCCGCACACCGTCAACACCGTCGCCGAGCACCTCGACATGCTGATGGTCTGCCACCACCTCAACCCCCGGGTACCCGAGGACCTGGCCTTCGCCGAGTCGCGGATCCGGGCGACCACCATCGCCGCGGAGGACGTGCTCCACGATCTCGGCGCGCTGTCGGTCACCTCCTCCGACGCCCAGGCGATGGGCCGCATCGGCGAGGTCGTCTGCCGCACCTGGCAGGTCGCCCATGCGATGAAGGCCCGGCTCGGGTCGTTGGGCGGTCCCGCCGACAACGTGAGGGCGAAGAGGTACGTCGCGAAGTACACGATCAACCCCGCCATCGCCCACGGCGTCGCCGCCGAGGTCGGCTCGGTGGAGCCCGGCAAGATGGCCGACCTGGTCCTGTGGGACCCGCGGTTCTTCGGCATCCGTCCCGAGGTCGTGATGAAGGCCGGCGTGCTGGTCTGGGGCGCCCTCGGCGACCCGAACGCCTCGATCCCGACCCCGCAGCCGGTGCTCATGCGACCGACGCTGGTCGGCCCGGGGGCCGACCATGCGGTCACCTTCGTCGCGCCCGCCGCGCTCGACGCCGGGCTCGCCGAACGCCTCGGCCTGCGCCGCCGCCTGGTCGGGATCGCGCCGACCCGGGCCATCGGCAAGGCGGACATGGTCAACAACTCCGCGACTCCCGAGATCCGGGTCGAGCCCGAGACCTTCCGCATCCATGTCGACGGCGAGCTGATCGAGCCCGCCCCCGCGACCGAGCTGCCGCTGACGCAGCTCTACTCGATGTTCTGAGCGGTTCTGAGCGCGATGTCCGAGGAGCTGCTCATGATGCTGCTGGCCGACGCCCGGCTTCCGGTCGCCGGTCACACCCAGTCCGGCCAGCTGGAGGCAGCCGTACGCTCCGGCCTGGCCGCTGAGCAGGTGCCCGTCTTCATGCGGTCGCGACTGGCCAGCGTGGCGCGGGTCGAGGCCGGCACCGCGGTGGTGGCGCTGCACCGGCTGCGCGCCGGCCTGCCGTTGCCACCCGTTGCCGAGGCCTGGGCGGCCCGCACCCCGGCAGCGCCGATGCGCGACACCTCGCGCACCCTCGGCCGGGCGCTGTTGCGGCTGGTCAGGCGCCTGTTCCCGGAGTCGGCGCATGTCGCCGAGGTGGCCGAACTCGAGCGGCCCTGCCGACCGCTCGTCCTGGCCGCGGCGGCCGCCAGCGGTGGCCTCGCGCCGGCGTCGCTCGGCCGGCTGGTGGCGTACGACGACCTGCAGACCGTCGCCTCGGCAGCCCTCAAGCTGCTGCCTCTCGACCCGCTCGACGCCACCTCGTGGGTGCGTGACCTGCTCCCCGATGCGGAACGGCTCGCCACCGAGGTGGCGCCACTCGCCGACCCTCACCAGATCCCGGCGCCCAGCGCGCCCCAGCTCGACCTGTGGGCGCTCGCCCACGCCGACACGACCAGGAGGTTGTTCAGTGCCTGAAACTGTGACGAAGGATGGGACGACGGATGGGACGACGGACGGCAGGGGACTGCGCATCGGGGTGTGCGGCCCCGTCGGGACCGGCAAGAGCTCGCTGATCGCGCTGCTGTGCCGCGAGCTCTCCGCCGACCTGGAGATCGGCGTGGTCACCAACGACATCTACACCGACGAGGACGCCCGCTTCCTTCGCTCCGCCGGGGTGCTCGACCCGGCCCGTATCAAGGCGGTCGAGACCGGCGCCTGCCCGCACACCGCCATCCGCGACGACGTCACCGCCAACCTGATCGCCGTCGAGGAGCTCGAGGAGGAGTTCGCGCCCCTCGACGTGGTCCTGGTCGAGTCGGGCGGCGACAACCTGACCGCCACCTTCTCCCCGGCGCTGGTCGACACCCAGATCTTCCTGATCGACGTCGCCGGTGGCGGCGACGTCGCCCGCAAGGGTGGTCCCGGCATCGAGCGTGCCGACCTGCTGGTGGTCAACAAGACCGACCTGGCTCCGTACGTCGGTGTCGACCCGGCCGCGATGGTCTCCGACGCGGGGTCGGTGCGCGAGGGCCGTCCGGTCATCGCCCTCTCCCGCACCGACCCGGCGTCGGTGAAGGCGCTGATCGGCTGGGTGAGGTCCGAGCTCGCCCGCCACCGCGGCGGGTCCCTCGTCCCGGTCGACCCGGGTCCGATGGCGCCGCACTTCCATGCCGACGGCACCAGCCACACCCACGAGCACGACGCCGAGCACGACGCCGAGCATGTCCACGACCACCAGCACGCCTGAGCTGGCCAACGGCTCTCTGACCCGGGTGCGGGTCGGGGCGGTCGGCGGCGGCCGGGTGCGGGTGCAGACCGAGGTCGCCGGTCCGGCGACCGCGCCGGCGCTGCGCCCGATGCTGCTCGCCAGCGACACCCGCTCGGCGCGGATCTCGCTGGTTCCCGACGGCGCGATGCTCCTGGCCGGCGACCAGATCATGGTCGCGGTCGAGGTGGGGGAGGGCGCGAGCCTGACCCTGGTCGAGCCGGCCGGGACGGTGGCGTACGACATGGACGGCGGCCGGGCGAGCTGGTCGGTCACGATCACACTGGCCGCGGGAGCGACCCTGGTCTGGCCCGGCGAGCCGTTCGTCGTCTCCGCCGGCGCAGACGTCACCCGCGACACCCGGATCACCCTCGCCCCGGGGGCGAGGGTCGCCCTGCGCGAGACCATCGTCCTCGGCCGCCACGGCGAGCGCCCCGGCCGGGTGAGCACCACCTGGGAGGCTCACGACCACGACGGCCGCCCCCTCCTGGTCGAGTCGCTCGACCTGGACGCGAGCTCGCTGGCCCCCGGGCTCCTCGGCCCCCACCGGGTGCTCGGATCGGTCACCGCGCTCGGGTGCGACCTGTCGCCCGACGCCTACCCGGACGGCCGGCTCGACCTGGAGCACGGCGGGACGCTGTGGCGCCACCTGGCGAGCGAGACCCATGAGCTCCCGGAACAGCCCTGGGAATGCGTCACGACTGGTTGAGGTTTCAACGGCGTGACTGAGATCGAGTTCGGCCTGGACACCTTCGGCGGGGTCACCCGCGACGCCGAGGGCAAGCCGCAGCACCACGCGCAGGTGATCCGCAACATCGTCGAGGAAGGGGTGCTCGCCGACCAGGTCGGGCTCGACTTCTTCGGGGTGGGGGAGCATCACCGCCGTGACTTCGCCGTCTCCAGCCCGGAGATGGTGCTCGCCGCCATCGCCTCCCGCACCGAGCGGCTGCGCCTCGGCTCTGCGGTCACCGTGCTCAGCTCCGACGACCCGGTGAGGGTCTTCGAGCGTTTCGCCACCCTCGACGCGGTGTCCGGCGGCCGCGCCGAGATCGTCGCCGGGCGCGGCTCGTTCACCGAGTCGTTCCCGCTGTTCGGCTTCGACCTGGCCGACTACGAGGAGCTCTTCGAGGAGCGCCTCGACCTGCTCGCCGCGCTGCTGAAGGAGGAGAAGGTCACCTGGGAGGGCCGCACCCGTGCGGCGCTCACCGACCAGGAGGTCTTCCCGCGCACCGAGAACGGTCTGACCGCCTGGGTGGGTGTCGGCGGCAGCCCGGAGTCGGTCGTACGCACCGCCCGCCACGGCTTCGGCCTCTTCCTCGCCATCATCGGCGGACCGGCCGACCGGTTCGCGCCCTACATCGACCTCTTCGAGCGCGCCCAGGACGAGTTCGGGGTGCCGCGGAAGCGGGTCGCCGTCCACTCGCCCGGCTTCGTCGCCGCGACGGACGAGCAGGCCCGCGAGACGGTCTACGAGGGCTGGCTGGCCATGCGCACCCAGATCGGCCGCGAGCGTGGCTGGCCGCCGCCGAGCCCCGGCGACTTCGAGCGCGAGATCGAGGGCGGCTCCCTCTACGTCGGCTCGCCCGAGACCGTCGCCCGGAAGCTGGCCGGCACCATCAAGGTGCTCGGCGTCGACCGGTTCGACCTGAAGTACGACCAGGGCCAGGTGCGTCACGAGGACCTGATGGGCTCGATCGAGCTCTACGGCACCCAGGTCGTGCCGCTCGTCAAGGACATGCTGGGCTGACTCGGTCCCCCGGCGCGGCCCGATCGATCAGCCCAGCCAGCTCGAGATCGGGTGGATCGCGAAGTAGACGGCGAACATGACCGCGACCAGCCACATCAGCGGGTGGACGGACCTGGCCTTGCCGCGCACGATCTTGATGAGCACGTAGGCCAGGAAGCCGGCGCCGATACCGACCGAGATCGAATAGGTGAACGGCATCAGCGCGATCGTCAGGAATGCCGGGAGGGCGATGTCCGGGTCGGCCCAGTTGATGTCCTTGACCTGCTGCATCATCAGGAAGCCGACCAGCACCAGGGCGGGCACGGCCGCCTCCGAGGGGATCACGGTGACCAGCGGCGCCAGGAACGTGGTGAGCAGGAACAGCACACCGGTCACGACCGCGGCCAGACCGGTCCGCGCGCCCTCGCCGACGCCAGAGGCCGACTCGACGTAGGAGGTGTTGGAGGAGACACCACCGGCACCACCGGCCGCGGCGGCCAGCGAGTCGACGACCAGGATCGAGCGCGTACGCGGCGGGGTGCCGTCCTCGCGCAGCAGCCCGGCCTCGGAGCCGATCGCGGTCATCGTGCCCATGGTGTCGAAGAAGTCAGCGAGCATGAGCGTGAAGATCAGCAGCACCGCGGTCACGATGCCGACGTTCTCGAAGGAGCCGAGCAGGTTGAACTCGCCCAGGGTCGCGAACGAGGGCCAGTCGATGATCTTGTCGGGCATCGCCGGCACGTTGAGCGCCCAGCCGGTCGGGTTCTCCGCGCTGCCCGCGCCGAGGTCCGCGACGGCCTCGACGATGATCGCCAGCACCGTGGTCGCCGCGATCGAGATCAGGATCGCGCCGCGCACCTTGCGCACCCACAGGGTGATGATCAGGACCAGGCCGATCACGAAGACCAGCACCGGCCAGCCCGCGAGCTGCCCGGTCGGGCCCAGCTGCACCGGCACGGTGGTGTTCGCGGCGTCGGGGATGCGGCGTACGAACCCGGCGTCGACGAAGCCGATCACCGCGATGAACAGGCCGATACCGACCGAGATCGCGGTCTTGAGCTCGCGCGGCACGGCATGGAAGACGGCCTCCCGGAACCCGGTGAGCACCAGCACGAGGATCACCAGACCCTCGATCACCACCAACCCCATCGCGTCGGCCCAGGTCATCTGCCCCGCGATCGAGAACGCCACGAACGCGTTGAGCCCCAGCCCGGTCGCCAGCGCCAGCGGGTAGTTGGCGACGAGACCCATCAGGATCGTCATCACACCCGCCACCAGCGCGGTGCCGGCCGCGATCGCGGCCAGGTTGTCGCCGCTCGTGCCACCGAGGAGGTCACCGTTCATGTCCTCCGCGAAACCCAGGATCAGCGGGTTCAGGGCGACGATGTAGGCCATCGTGAAGAAGGTGACCACGCCACCGCGGACCTCGCGCCCGACCGTCGAGCCGCGCGCGCTGATCTGGAAGAACCGGTCAAGAGCATGAGGACGTGCCGGAGTCGAAGTGCTCACGCCCCGCATCTTCGCAGATGGTGACGGTCCGTCGGAGCAGTCCCCGCGGGCCGCGGCGATCACATGTCAGTTGATCGTTCTCACCGGGCAGCGCGCGACGCCCGCCTTCGCGATGCGTACGTCGGCAGTGACGAGGGTGAGGTCGTGCGATTCGGCAACCGCGACGTAACCGGCGTCGTAGGCTGACAGGTTGCTGCGCAGCTCCCACATCCGCGTCAGACATGGGCCAGTAGGTGCGGTGATCACCGTGATCGCCTGGAGCCAGTGCAACGCCCGTTCCGCGTCCTGGCTGGTGAGCTTGCCGCCCAGGTGAAGCCCGCGGAAGACACTGAGCACCTCGGTGCGCCAGACCTCGGGGACGACCCATTCGGGATCGTCGGCGAGGAGTTTCGTCGCGGCGTTCACCCGAGGGTCGGCGTCGGGGTCTGCGAAGAGAAGCGTGACCGCGGAAGCGTCGGGGACGATCACGCAGCGCCCTCGGTGCGCTCGCCTCGGGCCGTGTCGCGGGCGGCGAGCACATCCTCGGTGGTGAACTTCGAGTCGCCGCGGCTGGCGACCACATGATCGATCAGGGCCTGGTTGTTGGCGAACGACGCCTCCCGGAGGACGACGTCGCGCAAGTAGGAGTTCAGCGACTGCCCACGATCCTTCGCGCGCTGGGCGAGGACGTCGCGTACGTCATCGGGGATGTCGCGGATCTGAAGATAGGCCATGCACTCATTATGAGTGCATGATGCATCCGTATCAAGTGGAACGTGGCGAGAACCCGCATGGCGGGCGCCATCCCGGGAGGAACGGCGTCCGCCGTGCGGGTTCAGGTGAGAGAAGGGTGAACTCAGGCGGTCCACTCGGGATAGTCGGTGTAGCCGGCCTCGCCGCCGCCGTAGAAGGTCGACAGGTCGGGCTCGTTGAGCGGCAGGCTCTGCTCCAGGCGCCGGGGCAGGTCCGGGTTGGCGATGAAGGTCCTCCCGAACGCGGCCGCGTCGATCAGGTCGGCCTCGAGCAGGCGGGCGGCCTTCTCCGGGGTGTAGGCGCCGGCGGCCACGATCGGGCCGGGGTGTGCGGCGCGCAGCTGCTTGCGGTAGTCGTCGGTCAGCTCCGGGCCGCCGGCCCAGTCGGGCTCGGACAGGTGCAGGAAGGCGATGCCGCGCTTGCCGATCTCGGCGGCGAGGTGGAGGCCCATCTCCGCGCCCTCGGGGTCCTCGAGGCCGTTGAAGGGGCCGATCGGGGAGATCCGGATGGCGACGTGCTCGGCGTCCCACTCGGCGACGACCGCGTCGAGCACCTCGAGAGTGAGCCGGGCGCGGTTGGCCAGGGAGCCGCCGTAGGAGTCGGTGCGCTCGTTGCTGCTGGCGCTGGCGAACTGGTGGAGCAGGTAGCCGTGGGCGGCGTGGATCTCGACCAGGTCGAAGCCGGCCTGACGGGCGTTGCGGGTGGCGCGGCGGTAGTCGTCGATCACGTCCGCGATCTCGGCGGTCTCCAGGGCACGGGGCGTGGGGCAGTTGACCCGCGTCGGGGTGCCGTCCTCGCCGCGTACGGTCGTGCGGTTGCGGTAGGGGAGCGCGGAGGCGCTGACCGGGAGGTCGCCGTCGTGGAACGACTCGTGGGAGACCCGGCCGGTGTGCCACAGCTGGGCCGCGATCCGGCCGCCCGCCTCGTGGACGGCGTCGGTGACGTGACGCCAGCCCGCGACCTGCTCGGCGGAGTAGATGCCCGGGGTGTCCATGTAGCCCTTGCCCTGCGGCGAGATCTGGGTGCCCTCGGAGATGATCAGCCCTGCCGAGGCGCGCTGCCGGTAGTAGTCGGCCATCAGCGGGTTGGGTACGTCA
The DNA here is from genome assembly GCF_042798075.1 of Nocardioides sp. NPDC057772. Lineage (NCBI taxonomy): Bacteria > Bacillati > Actinomycetota > Actinomycetes > Propionibacteriales > Nocardioidaceae > Nocardioides > Nocardioides sp. NPDC057772. The sequence continues at coordinate 17,450 of NZ_JBHVKN010000039.1, read as the reverse complement.
CCAGGCTGGCTGGCGCGCATCCGGGTCAGCGGCGCCATCAGGACGCGGTTGGGGAGGGTCGTCGAGCCCAGGGTCAGCGGCGAGAAGAGTGAGGTCATGTGGCGCTGAACTGAGCGGTTGCTCATATTGTTCCCGGCGGCTGCGTCGAGGAGGCCGAGCCGGCGATCACCAGCGCTCCCATGACGCCCGCCTTGTCGCCGAGCTCGCTCGGCACGACGTCGAGCGCCGCGGCGGTGTCGGGCTGCGTGAAGCGGTCGATGGAGTCCTTGATCCCGAGGACGAACGACTCCGAGTGGCGCATCGTGTCGCCCACCACGATCAGCGCCGGGTTGAGGTGGTTGCAGAGGTCGGCCAGCACGCGTCCGACGGCGCGGCCGGCGTCGTCGAGGATCCGGTTGACCCGGATGTCGCCCTCCTGGGCGAGCTCGAGCAATCGCTCGACGCTGAGCGTCTCGTCGTAGGCCGGCTGCAGCAGCTCGACCAGGCGGGAGCCGCCGAACGCCTTCTCCAGGCAGCCGCGGTTGCCGCACCGGCAGATCGGGCCGTTGTCCTCGAAACGTACGTGGCCGATCTCCCCGGCGATCCCGGTGATGCCCCGGTAGAGCTTGCCGGCGAGGACCAGGCCGGCGCCGATGCCGCTGGAGGCCTTGACGTAGATGACGTCGTCGATGTCGCGGGCCGCGCCGTACTCGATCTCGGCGAGCGCGCCGAGGTTGGCGTCGTTCTCGATCTGGACGGGCAGGCCGATGCGGCGGGCGAGCTCCTCGCCGGGGGCCAGGTCCATCCAGTTGCCGAGGATGGGGGAGACGACGATGCCGCTGTGGGGGTCGACCGGGCCGGGGATGCCCATGCCGACGCCGAGGACCCGGTCGGTCCTCGGGTCGATGCCCGCCTCGGCCAGGCACTCGCGCACGAGCGCGGCGGCGCGGTCGATGGTCTCGACGGCGGAGTTGTCGACGTCGAGCCGGATCTCGTGCTCGACGAGCGGCTTCGCGGCCAGGTCGGCGACCGCGACCCGGACATGGCGGTGGCCGATGTCGACGCCGATGAGCGTGCCGGGGGAGCCGCTGATGGTGAGGAGCGAGGGCGGGCGACCGCCGCCCCGGGCCAGGGTGTCGCCGGCGGTCTCGACGATCTGCTCGGAGGCGAGCAGCTCCTGGACGATGCTCGACACGGTGCTGCGGGACAGCCCGGTGCGCTGGGCGAGCTCGGCACGGCTGACCGGCGCCGAGCGTCCCAGGAGGTCCAGCACCTGGGCACGGTTGGCGACGCGCAGCCGCGACTCCGGAGTGGTCATGCCGTGACTGTAGGGGATTATGTCGATTTGCGACAGATCTCAGGTTGAAAACGACCTGCGTTATGCGTTGACTCGACAGAATGCAGAGGCGTACGTTGTCCCGGCACGCGACCGCGAGTAACCCAGATCACACACCGACGTAGCGGTCGCGCAACCGGAGGACAAAGATGAACGCAACGCGAAAGGCCCTGGCCGCCGGCCTGGCCGCCCTGAGCCTGCTGGCGGTCTCCGCTTGCGGGGGCGAGAGCGAGAGCGGCAGCACCGATGAGGTGGAGGTCTTCACCTGGTGGGCCGAAGGTAGTGAGAAGGCCGGGCTCGACGCCCTGGTCAAGGTCTTCGACGAGCAGAACCCCGACCTGAAGTTCGTCAACGGCGCCGTCGCCGGTGGTGCCGGCAGCGACGCGAAGAACGTGCTCCAGTCCCGCCTGCAGAACGGTGAGCCGCCGGCCACCTTCCAGGCGCACGCGGGTGCCGAGCTGACCGACTACATCAACGCCGGCCAGATCGAGGACCTCACCGACCTCTACGAGGAGAAGGGCTGGAACGAGCGCTTCCCCGAGGGTCTTCTCGAGCGGCTGAAGCAGGACGGCGGCATCTACTCCGTCCCCTCGAACATCCACCGCGCCAACGTGATGTGGGCCAACCCTGCCGTCCTGAAGAAGGCCGGCATCGAGGCCAACAAGACCTACGACTCGCTCGACGCCTGGATCGCCGACCTGAAGGCGATCAAGGCCAAGGGCATCATCCCGCTCTCGATCGCGACCGACTGGACCCAGGTCCACCTCCTCGAGACCGTGCTCCTCGCCGATCTGGGCGTCGAGGCGTACAACGGCCTCTGGGACGGCACCACCGACTGGGGCGGCAGCGAGGTCGAGGCCGCGCTGGAGGACTACAGCACGCTCCTCTCGCTGACCAACACCGACCGCCAGGGTCTCGACTGGCCGGACGCCACCCAGCTGGTCATCGACGGCCAGGCCGCGTTCAACGTCATGGGTGACTGGGCCGAGGCGGCCTTCCAGGAGCAGAAGAAGACGCTCAACACCGACTACACCGCGGTCCCGGTCCCGGGCACCGACGGCGTCTTCGACTTCCTGGCCGACTCGTTCACGATGCCGGTGGACGGTCCCAACGAGGCCGGCACCGAGGCCTGGCTCGAGACCATCGCCAGCGACGAGGGTCAGGTCGCCTTCAACAAGGCGAAGGGCTCGATCCCGGCCAGCACCACGGCCGACACCGCCGACTTCGGTGAGTACCAGCAGACCGCGATCAAGTCGTGGAGCGAGGACGAGATCGTCTCCTCGCTCGCCCACGGCGCCGCGACCTCGGTCAACTGGCTGACCGACATCACCGCCGCGGTCGCGAAGTTCGGCAGCAACAACGACGTCGCCGAGCTCCAGGAGGGCCTCGTCGAGGCCGCCGAGGACAACAAGCCCGAGTAAGCGATTCCTCTTCTGGGCCGAGGGACTGCGGCCGCCCCCATGGGTCGCAGCCCCTCGGCCGCCCTTTGTGAAAGGACGGACACATGTCCTCCACGGTGCCCAGCGCCGGCAGGCGACCCAGAAGGGCCAGGGGCCGCATCGGCGGCCACGGGTGGGTCGCCCCGGTACTCCTGATCCTGCCGACCGTCATCGTCATCGGCGTCTTCGTCTACGGCCTCATCGGGTCCAACATCCACACCTCCCTGCAGGACCGCCACAACATCGGCCCGTCCCAGGGCTTCGCGGGTCTGGAGAACTACCGCGACCTGTTCACCGACGACGACTTCATCTACTCGTTGCGCAACCTGCTGCTCTACACCGCGACGTTCCTCGTCGGCACCCTGTGCCTGGGGTTTCTGTGGGCGTGGCTGCTGGAGCGCAAGGCCCGCGGCGAGTCCCTGTTCCGGGCCATCTACCTGTTCCCGATGGCGGTCTCGTTCGTCGCCTCCGGTGTGGTGTGGCGCTGGCTGCTCAACAACGCCGAGGGTGACCGCGCCTCCGGCCTGAACCGGCTCTTCGGGTCCCTCCACCTCGACTTCCTGCAGAACCCGTGGTGGACCAACGAGCGCTGGGGCATCCTGGCGATCGCCGTCCCCGCCATCTGGCAGCTCAGCGGCTATGTGATGGCGCTCTTCCTGGCCGGCTTCCGTGGCATCCCCGAGGAGCTGCGCGAGGCGGCCCGGATGGACGGCGCCTCGGAGTGGCAGCTCTACCGCCACGTCATCTTCCCGCAGCTGAGCCCGGTCGCCCTCTCGGCGATCATCATCATCGGCCACATGTCGCTGAAGGTCTTCGACCTGATCATGGCCATCGCGGGCCAGACGAACTACACGACCCAGGTGCCCGCCACCCAGATGTGGATCGAGTTCACCCGTGGCGACTACGCCAAGTCGGCCGCCATCGGCACGATCCTGCTCGTCATCGTGGCCATCCTGATCGTCCCCTACCTCGTCTCCACCTACCGTCAGGAGCGTCGCCGATGACCACTGATGTGACGACCGATGCCATCCCGGCAGCCGTCGCGACCAGGATCCCGGGCGAGCGCTCGCGCGGCGTCTGGCGCACCGTCAAGTACGTCCTGCTGATCCTCTTCGCCCTGGTCATCCTGCTCCCGGCGTACGTCCTGTTCGTGACCAGCTTCAAGGGGCTCGGCGACGCCACCCCGGCGAACGCCTGGAAGCTTCCCGAGTCCTGGGAGACGGCCGGCTGGTCGCGTGCCTGGGAGCAGCTCGGGCCGGCACTGGGGCGTACGTTCGCGATGGTCATCCCGGCCTCGATCATCTCCTCGGTGCTCGGGTCGATGAACGGGTTCGTGCTCTCCAAGTGGCGCTTCCCCGGTGCCGACGTGGTGTTCACGCTGATCCTGTTCGGGATGTTCATCCCCTACCAGGCGGTGATGGTGCCGCTGGTCCAGCTGATGAGCAACCTCGGCGTCCCGAACGGCGTGCCGAGCCTGATCGTGCTGCACGTGGTCTACGGCCTGCCGATCACCACGCTGATCTTCCGCAACTACTACGCCGGGGTCCCCGTCGAGCTCGTCGAGGCGGCTCGGGTCGACGGCGCCGGCATGCTCCGGACGTACGCCTCGATCATCCTGCCGATCTCGGCGCCGGCGTTCGTGGTGGTGCTGATGTGGCAGTTCACCTCGGCCTGGAACGACTACCTGTTCGCGCTGTTCTTCTCGACCTCGCGCAACGGGCCGGTCACGATCGCGCTCAACTTCCTGGCGAGCGGTCAGCTGCAGGACTACTCCGCCAGCATGGCGGGCGCGCTGATCGCGTCCGTCCCGACGCTGATCATCTACATCCTGCTCGGCCGCTACTTCGTCGGCGGCCTGATGGCCGGCTCGGTCAAGGGATGACCGGCCGATGAGGGAGCGATGATGGATCGATGATGGACATCGATGGCGAGTGCCGTCGGCTGGCCGGGTTCGCCCGGGCGTCGGCGGCCTCGGCCGCCGGGTTCTGGTGGCTGGACGAGTCCGGTCGCCCGGACCCGGCGGAGCCGGTGCACACCTGGATCACCGCTCGGATGACCCATGTCTTCGCGCTCGCTCATCTGCGCGGGGATCTCCCGGGCGACGCGGCGATCGCTCTCGCCGAGCACGGCATCCGGGCGCTGAACGGCGCCCTGCGTGACGACGAGTTCGGCGGCTGGTTCGCCTCGGTGTCGGGGGAGGGGGAGCCCGTCGGCACCCTCAAGGAGGCCTACGCCCACGCCTTCGTGGTCCTGGCTGCGAGCAGCGGTGTCGCGGCCGGTGTGCCCGGCGCGGACGCGCTGCTCGACGAGGCGCTGGGCGTGATGCAGCAGCACTTCCTCGACGACTCCGGCCGGGTGGTCGACAGCCTCGAGCGGGATCTTCGCTCCGGCGAGGCCTACCGCGGGGCCAACTCCAGCATGCACACCGTCGAGGCGTTCCTGGCCGCCGGCGACGTCACCGGCGACGCCGCCTGGCACCGCCGCGCGCTGGCGATCGCGGAGCACCTGATCCACGGTGTCGCCCGCTCGCACGGCTACGACCTGCCCGAGCACTTCGACCTCGGCTGGTCGCCCGTGCTCGACTACAACGCGGACCGTCCCGGCGACCCGTTCCGCCCCTACGGGTGCACGCCCGGACACCTGCTGGAGTGGTCGCGGCTGCTGCTGCACCTCGACGCGACCGTGCCGGACGCGCCGGCCTGGCTGGTCGAGGACGCCCGGGCACTCTTCGGGCGCGCGGTCGATGTCGGCTGGTCCGCCGACGGCGAGACCGGCTTCGTCTACACCACCGCCTGGGACGGCACCCCGGTCACCCGGCTGCGGCTGCACTGGGTGGCCGCGGAGGCGCTGGCCGCCGCCGGCGCGCTGCACACCCGCACCGGCGAGGCGCTCTACGACGAGTGGCGCCAGCGGTTCGAGGCCTACATCGAGACCCATCTGATCGACCGCGAGCTCGGCAGCTGGCACCACGAGCTCGACGAGCACAACCGTCCCTCGCACGTGATCTGGCACGGTAAGCCCGACGTCTACCACGCCTACCAGGCCCTGCTGCTCGCCCGGATGCCACTGGCTCCGGTGCTGTCGGTGCAGCTGCGCGAGGCGACGCGGCAGGGTCAGGCCGCCTGGAACGAGCGCCGCGAGAGCCCCAGCCCGTAGCCGTCCAGGGTCGTGGTGACCGGAGCCGTCGGGTCGGTCGCCGCGCCCAGGGTGACGAAGAGCGGGGTGAAGTGCTCCACGGTCGGATGGGCGTACGGCATGCCGGGGGCGGCGGTGCGGAACCGGGCCAGCTCGGCGACATCCCCACGGTCCAGGGCGTCCGCGGCCCAGGAGTCGAAGTCGGCCGACCAGCCGGCGGGCTTGTTCTCGGTCACCATCTCGCGGGTGATGAACGGCAGCCCGTGAGTCATGTGGCCCGAGCCGATCACGAGCACGCCTTCCTCGCGCAGCGGCCGCAGACGCTCGCCGAGGGCCAGCAGCTGGTCGGGGTCCTCGGTGGGCAGCGAGAGCTGGACGACCGGGATGTCGGCGGCCGGGTACATGATCTTCAGCGGCACCCAGGCGCCGTGGTCGAGACCGCGGCGGGTGTGCTGATGGGCGGTCTCGGTGTCGGGCATCAGCGCCGCGGTGGTGCGGGCGAGCTCGCTGGCGTCCGGGGTGTCATAGCGCACCGAGTGATAGATCGGGTCGAAGCCACTGAAGTCGTAGACCAGCTCGTCGGGGCGGGTCGCGCTGATCGAGAGCGGCGCCGACTCCCAGTGCGCCGAGATGACCAGGATGGCCTTCGGCCGGGGCAGCGAGCGTGCCCAGGAGTGCAGCGGGTCGAGCCACTCGGGGCTCTGCAGCGGCAGCGGACCGCCGCCGTGGGACAGGTAGAGGCTTGGCAGCGGTCCGTCGGCCGGTGTCCAGACGCGGTGCGGGTCGGTCGCCTCGCGCGCCTGGACGGCGCGCAGGTGCTGGGCGAACGGATGTGTCCGGGGGAGGCGGGCGTCCGCGGCGGCGGTCGTGCTCTCGGGTGCGGTGGTCATGGCGGTCTCCTGCGGCTCCTACGCAATAGTTGTCGCTTGAACTAACTCTAGGTGACCGTTGTTTGTTCCGTGCAACTTTCTGCGGCAGACTCCATGGGCGTGGGAGGCAACTGGCTGTCGCCGGCGGAGCGGGCGGCATGGGTGCGCCTGATCGCCGTGCTCGAGCTGCTGCCGGGTGCCCTCGACTCCCAGCTGCGTCGTGACGCGGGCCTGACCCACTTCGACTACGGAGTGTTGGCGATGCTCTCCGAGGCGCCCGAGCGGACCCTGCGGATGACGGAGCTGGCGGGCTACACCAACGCGACGCTGCCCCGGCTCTCCAACGTCGTCAAGCGCCTGGCCGACCGGGGTCTGATCGAGCGGCTCGCCTGCCCGGGTGACCGTCGGGCGACCAACGTACGTCTCACCGAGGTCGGCCACGAGAAGATGGTCGCCTCGGCTCCCGGTCACGTCGACGCCGTGCGGGAGTACGTCTTCGACTCGCTGAGTCCCGCACAGGTCGACCAGCTCGCCGAGATCGCGGGGAACATGCTCGAGCGGCTCGATCCGACCGGCGTGAAGCGGCCACCCCTCGACCCCGGGGCGGGCTGAGATCCGGTCCCAGGGATGGTGTCTGAGGGTGAAATCGGTTTAGGTTACCCTAACCTTGGTTGGCGGCTCGGCGCCGACCGCTCACCGAGCCAAACCTGAAGGAACAGTCGTGAACCGTCGTTTCCGCATGGCCCCCATCGCGGCCGCCGCAGCCGCCGCCACCCTTGCTCTCGCTGCCTGTGGTGCCTCGACCGAGGCGTCCGACGGGGAGGACGGCGCCGGGTCCGGCTTCGTCCACGAGGACGCCCGCGGCAAGACGATCGAGCTCGACGGCACGCCCGAGACCGTCGTCGCCCAGGCGAGCGCCGCGGCCGCGCTGTGGGACAACGGCTTCGAGGTCGACGGCGTCTACGGCGACCTTCCCGAGCCGCCGAACTACCTGACCGGCAACCTCGACGTCGCCGAGACGAAGGTCCTGGGCAAGGCCTGGGGCGAGTTCAACGTCGAGGAGTACGCCGCGATGAACCCCGACCTGCTGATCGACATGACCTTCGACGGAAAGAACCTCTGGTATGCCAGCGAGGTCGAGAAGCAGATCGACAAGCTGGCGCCTACCCTCGCCATGCCGCTGACCGGGCTCTCGGTGACCGAGCAGATCGAGGCGTTCCAGACGCTCGCCGAGGACCTCGGGGCCGACCCCGAGACCGACGAGGCCAAGGCCGAGTTCGAGGACGCCGTCGCGCGGATCAAGGCCGTGGTGAAGAAGAACCCCGACCTCACCGTGGTCGCGGCGTCGACCTACGGCGAGGAGATCTACTTCGCCAACGCGCCCGAGCACCCCGACCTCGCCTACCTGGCCGAGCTCGGCGTGAAGTTCCCCGAGGTGACCCCCGATGAGCAGGGCATCTTCGAGCCGGTCAGCCTGGAGAACATCAGCAAGTACCACGCCGATGTGCTCCTCATCGACGCCCGTGACCCCGGCGGCCTCGACGAGCTGAAGACGAAGGACATCTTCAAGCGGCTGCCCGCCGTCGCGGCCGGCCAGCAGGACCTCTGGTACCCCGCCGCGCCCTACAGCTACCAGGCCTACGCCGAGATGTTCAGCGGCTACGCCGAGCAGCTCGAGGCCGCTCAGGTCCTCGAGCAGAGCTGACGGGCAGAACGTGCGTCTCAGTGACCTCGCCCCGGGCGAGGCCGTCTCGGCGCGCGCGGACCACACCAGGGTGCAGGTCCCGCGCGGGACCGCACCCCTCGGGCTCCGTGCGGCAGCGGCGATCGTGGACCTCGCCCTCGTCGCGATGCCGCTGGCCGTCGGTGCGCTCGTCGTGCACTCGCTGCGCGACGCGAACGGTGGCGGCACCGTGGACCGCGTGGTCTTCGGCGGCTTCGCGCTCGCCGTCGCGGTGGCCGTCCTCGTCTGGAACCGCGGCTTCGCCCAGGGTCGGCGTGGTGCCTCCACGGGCCTGACCTGGCTCGGCCTGATCGCCCGAGGCCACGACGGCCGGCCCCTCGGCGTACGCCGCAGCCTGCTGTTGGGGCCACGACAGATCGTGCGCCGGGCCACCGCCATGGACGAGGGCTTCGCTGCCATCGAGGTCGACCTTCCGCCGGCGAAGCTGCGGCTGCGCCGGGTCGCCGGTCTCCTCGCGCTGCTGGTTCTCCTGGTCGTCCTGCTCCTGGCCAGCGTGGCGGTCGGCTCGCGACCGCTGAGCTTCGGCGAGATCTGGCACGGCCTGATCCCGCCCTACGACACGATGCCGACCGAGGCCGACCTGATCGTCCGCGACCTGCGTACGCCCCGGACGCTCCTCGGGCTCGTGACCGGCATCGCGCTCGGGCTCGCCGGCGGGCTCATCCAGGGGCACACCCGCAACCCGCTCGCCGACCCGGGTATCCTCGGCGTCAGCGCCGGCGCCGCGTGCGCGGTGGTCCTGGCGATCACGTTCCTCGGGGTGACGAGCGCGGTCGGCTACATCTGGTTCGCCCTCGCGGGGGCGCTGATCACCAGCCTCGTGGTCTTCGGGCTCGCGTCGGTCGGGAGCAGCAGCCCCTCCCCGGTCTCCCTCGTCCTCGGCGGTGCGGCCGTCGCGGCGTTTCTCTCGGCCGTCACCTCGGCCGTGGTGCTGCTCGACCAGGCGACGCTGGACGCCTACCGCTTCTGGATCGTCGGCTCCGTCGCCGGCCGGGGTCTCGAGATCCTGCTGCCGCTGCTGCCGTTCTTCGCCCTCGGCTTCGTGCTGGCGATGGTCAACGCGCCCGGTCTGAACGTCCTCAGCCTCGGCGAGGACGTCGCCCGGACCCTCGGCACGAGCGTCGCGTTGAACCGAGTCCTCGGCATCACCGCGCTCACCCTGCTCGCCGGCGCCGCGACCGCGGCCTGCGGCCCGATCGCCTTCATCGGCCTCGCCGTGCCTCACATCGCACGAGCGTTCACCGGGCCCGACTACCGGTGGCTGCTGCCGTGCTCCGCGCTGATCGGCGCCATCATGCTCATCACCTGCGACATCCTCGGCCGCGTCGCCGCGCGCCCGGGGGAGCTGCAGGTCGGCATCGTGCTCGCCGTGGTGGGCTCGCCGTTCTTCATCGCCCTCGTACGCCGCCGGAAGCTGGTGACCCTGTGACGACGACGCTCGTGCCCGGCCGCCCGCGCTTCGGGCGGGGACCGCTGACGCTGGTCTGGCGTCCGCGGCTGGTCGCGGTCGACCTGGCCCTCCTGGTGCTGGTCTTCCTGCTGGTCTGCCTCAACGTCGGCCGCGGTGACTACCCGATCAGCCTGCCCGACGCGGCCGCGGCGATCCTCGGTGGCGGGACGGACGCCGAGCGCTTCATCGTCTGGGACCTCCGGCTGCCGCGCTCGGTGGTCGGCCTTCTCGTGGGTGCCGGCTTCGGCATGTCGGGAGCGATCTGGCAGTCGATCACCCGTAACCCGCTCGCCAGCCCCGACCTGCTCGGCATCACCGCAGGCGCCAGCGCGGGTGCGGTCGCGGTGATCGTCTTCGGCGGCGCCGCCTTCCTGGGCGGCACCATCGGCGTCCCGGCCGCGGCCATGGCCGGCGGCCTGCTGACCGGCCTGGTGATCTACCTGCTCGCCTGGCGCCGGGGGATCGAGGGATTCCGGCTCGTCCTGATCGGGGTGGCGGTCAATGGCATCCTCCTCGCGCTGACCAACTGGATGCTCGTCATCGGCGAGATCTGGGACGCCCAGGAGGCGACCGTCTGGCTCAACGGGTCGCTCAACGGCAGGGGCTGGAGCGACGCCCTCCCCGCCGCGATCGGCCTCGGGGTCATCGGCGCGGTGGCGCTGGCCTCGACCTTCCAGCTCTCCGCCCTCAAGCTGGGCGACGACACCGCCCGCGCACTCGGGGTGCGGGTGCAGCTCAGCCAGTCGTTCCTGCTGATCGCCTCGGTCCTGCTGGCCGCCGTGTGCGTCACCGCGGCGGGCCCGGTCGGGTTCGTCGCCTTCGTCGCTCCCCAGGTCGCGCTCCGGATCGCCCGCACCCCGGGGCCACCGCTGCTCGCCTCCGCGCTCACCGGCGCCGCCCTGGTCGTCGGCAGCGACTACGTCGCGCGCGTGCTCCTGCCCGTCGAGCTCCCGGTCGGGATCGTCACCACCGCCATCGGAGGCCCCTTCCTGATGTATCTGATCATCCGCACCAACCGGAGGCTGTCTCGATGAGCACTCACCAGATCACGGCCGAGGACCTGGTGCTCGCCTACGGCGACCGGGTCGTCGCCGACGGCCTCACCACCGAGATCCCCGCGGGCAAGGTCACCACGATCATCGGCCCCAACGGCTGCGGCAAGTCGACTTTCCTGCGCGCGGTCGCGCGGCTGCTCCGGCCCAGGTCCGGGCAGGTTCTGCTCGACGGCAAGGCGATCACCTCGATGCGTACGCGTGAGGTGGCGAAGGTGCTCGGCATGCTGCCGCAGTCGCCGACCGCGCCCGAGGGCTTGACCGTCGCCGACCTGGTGGCCAAGGGCCGCCACCCGCACCAGTCGTGGCTGCGGCAGTGGTCCAGCGACGACGAGACCGAGGTCGAGGCCGCGCTGCGGCTGACCGGGATGCACGAGCTCGCCGCCCGCCCCGTGGACGAGCTCTCGGGTGGTCAGCGCCAGCGGGCGTGGATCTCCATGGCGCTGGCGCAGGAGACCGACATCCTGCTGCTCGACGAGCCGACGACGTACCTCGATCTGGCTCATCAGGTCGAGGTGCTCGACCTCGTCGACAAGCTCCACGCCGACCTGGACCGCACCGTCGTGATGGTCCTCCACGACCTCAACCTGGCGGTCCGCTACAGCGACCACCTGATCGTCATGCGCGCGGGTCGCATCGTCACCTCCGGTCCGCCCGACGAGCTCATCACCGCGGAGCTGCTCCGCGACGTCTTCGGCCTCGACAGCCAGGTCCTCGTCGACCCGGTCTCGGGCCGGCCGATGATCGTGCCGATCGGCGTACGCCGCTCGGCGCCCACCGTCCAGCACTGAAGCGCTGTACGGCCCCGGGAGTCCGGGGAACTCCACCACGAAAGGAACCATCGTGCGCAAGCACCTGTCCGGCGTCGCTGCCATGCTCGCCGCCGCCCTCGTCCTCACCGCCTGTGGCGGCAGCTCCTCGGACTCGGAGGCCACCGCCGAGACCCGCGAGGTCAAGCACGCCAAGGGTGTGGCCGAGGTCCCCGTCGCCCCGAAGCGGGTGGTGGTCCTGGACACCGGCGAGCTCGACGACGCCCTTGCGCTGGGCGTGAAGCCGGTCGGTGCCGTACGCGTCGACGTGGCCACCGACTTCCTCAGCTACCTCGGCGACCAGACCGAGGGGATCGAGGAGGTGGGCACCATCTCCGAGCCCAACCTGGAGAAGATCGCGGCGCTCGACCCCGACCTCATCCTCTCCAGCACCGTACGTCACGAGGCGATCTACGAGCAGCTGAACGAGATCGCCCCGACCGTGCTCGCCCCCGACCTCGGCGACACCTGGAAGGACAACTTCCTGCTCTACGCCGACGCGCTCAACAAGACCGCCGAGGCGAAGAAGATGCTCGTCGACTTCGAGAGCGACGCGGCCGCCCTCGGCGAGACCGTCGGCACCGGCAAGACGCTCTCGATCGTCCGGTTCCTCCCGGGCCAGATCCGGCTCTACTCCGACAAGTCGTTCAGCGGCGTCATCCTCGACGACATGGGCCTGACCGTCCCCGAGCAGGCCGTGGGCGAGGACACCTACCTCGAGGTCTCGCCCGAGCAGGTCACCACCGCCGATGCCGACTTCGTCTACGTCAGCACCTACGGTCCCGAGGGCGACACCGACAAGGCCACGGTGCTCGGCGGTCCGCTGTGGAAGCGCATCCCCGCGGTTCAGGCCGGCCGCGTCCACGACATCAACGACGACCTGCTCAGCGGCATCGGGATCCAGGCCGCCCAGCACATCCTCGCCCAGTTCGAGAAGGAGCTCGGCTGAGGTAGTCCTCAGCCGTCCTCGTGCGGCCGGTGCAGCCACACCTCGCCGTCGAGCTCGAGCGCGATCACGGTGCACAGCGGGTCGAGGTCGTCGTCGGTGGTGAACACGTACTCCCAGCCCGGGACCTCGTGGAGCCCGCCGATGCGCTGATGCTCGAGCTCGGTGCCGGTGCCGAGGACGTAGGCCTTCAGGACCTGGTTGCGCAGGCCGCGGACCACCACGTAGTCGTTGGGCCGGTCGAGGACGTAGAGGAACAGGGTCCGGCCGTCGTCGGAGACGGCGGTCGGACCGTAGAAGTGGCCGTGAGGAAGGCCGCGGCGGATGCCGCGGACCGCGGGGGAGTGGCGGGCGACCCACGCGCCGAGCGCCTCGAGGCGCTCGGTCTGCTCGGGCGTGATGGTGCCGTCCTCGCGCGGGCCGACGTCGAGCAGCAGGTTGCCGCCACCGCCGATCGTCTCGACGAAGGTGCGCACGATCTGGCGTGGTGACTTGTGGTTGTGGTCCTGCGGCTGCCAGCCCCAGGAGTCGTTGATCGTCAGGCAGAGTTCCCACGGGCCCTCCGGCGGCTCCACCGGAACGCCCTGTTCCGGCGTGATGTAGTCGCCGTGGCCGAGCATCCGGCCGTTGACGACCATCTCGGGCGCGAGCTCGCGCAGCTCCTCTCGCAGCTCACGCATCCGCCACTGCCGCTCGTCGCGCTCCCACTCCCCGTCGAACCAGAGCAGGTCCGGGGCGAAGCGGGTCACCAGCTCCCGGATCTGGGTGCGGTGGAAGTCCAGGTAGCGCTCCCAGCGCTCGGGCTGCTCCGACCCCGGCCGGGGGACGGCGTAGGGGTTGTCCTGCACGACGGGATGCTGCACCTCCGGCCGCACGGTCGCGTAGTCCGGGTGCGACCAGTCGAGGTGGGAGAAGTAGATGCCGACCTTGAGCCCCCGGCGGCGTACGGCCTCGACGAACTCGGCGACGAGGTCGCGGCCGGCCGGAGCCCGCTTGACCACAGACAGGTCGTTGGCGTCGGTGTCATAGAGGGCGACGCCGTCGTGATGCTTGGCGGTGAGCACGGCGTAGGTCGCCCCGGCCCGCTCGAAGAGCTCCGCCCAGGCCTCGGCGTCGAACTCCGAGGCGGTGAAGCGGTCGACCTGGGCCATGTAGTCGGCGTAGGGGACCCGGCCGTCGTAGAACGACCAGGACTCGGCGACGCCGTCGACGCTGTAGATGCCCCAGTGGACGAAGATCCCCAGCTGCGCCTCGGGGAACCAGGAGGCGATCGGCATGCCTCCTACCCCACGTGTCCTGCGACCGCGGCGCGGGTGTGCTCGAGGGCGCGCTCGCGCAGCGTGGTGCCGCCGCCGGTGACGATGCCGATGCTGAAGCCGTCCCACATCGCCCGCAGGCGCTCGGAGACCGCTTCGCGCTCGGGCACCTCGGGGAGCGCAGCGGCGAAGAGGCGGACCAGGTCTGCGTGCCACTCGTCGTCCATCGCGCGCTGCGCGGCGGCGAGCTCGGCGTCGTAGGGCGCGCGCGCCCACAGCTCGAGCCAGAGGAGCCAGCGCGGGTCGCGCTCGTCGAGCGCGAGGTAGACGTCGACGAAGGACAGCAGCGCCTCGACGCCCCCGGACCTGTCCTTCTCGACCTTCTCCAGGATCGGGGCCCGCTGGGCGGCGTACTCGTTCTCGCTCCAGCGCAGGGTCTCCAGGAGCAGGCCGTTGCGGGTGCCGAAGTAGTAGAGGAGATGGCCGCCGCTGGTGCCGAGCCGGGCGGCGAGCGAAGCCATCGTCACCTTGGCGAGCCCCTCCTCGGCCACCATCTCCAGCGTTGTCGCGAGCACCTGCTCGCGCGGTCGTTCCAGGCGTCTGTTGGAGCGTGTGCGCGTCACCTCGACAGTGTCTCCTTGTGCTCGCTGGGTGAAATCTTCGGTCCCACCCCTTGACTCTAGCGGTGATCTGGGTCACTTTGAATGCCGTTCAAAGTTTTGTACAGCGTTCAAAACTCGCTGTACCCTCATGCCAAGGAGAACCGCGATGATCGAATCCATGCAGGTGAGCCCGGAAGAGGTGACGCCGGCGCACGAGCGGCGCCGGCTCGCGCGGGTGCTCGGGCCCGGTGCTGCGGTTCTGCTGGTGCTCTCGTGCATCACGCCCGCCTCGAGCCTGTTCATCATCGTCCCGGAGCTGTTCGCGACCCAGGGGAGCGGCGCGGTGCTGGCCGTCGTGGCCGGCTTCGCGGTCTCGGTCGCGATCGCCGCCTGCTACGCCGAGCTCGGCACCCGCACCGCCAGCTCCGGCGGTGAGTACGCGATGGTCACCCAGACGCTCGGCAAGTCGATGGGCTGGCTGACGTTCTCGCTGGCCGGCGTGCTGCTGTGGCTCATCCCGCCGATCTTCGCCCTCGGCACCGCCGACTACCTGGCCGACCTGGTGGAGCTGCCCCGGGCTGCGACCGGCGCGATCGTGATGCTCCTCTCGACCGCCACCGCGATCCTCAACATCAAGGCCAACGCGGTCGTCACCGGCACCTTCCTCGCGCTCGAGATCGTCGCCGCCGTCGTCGTCACCGTGCTCGGCCTCGGCCACATCCAGCGCGGACCCGGCGAGCTGGTGACCCCGCACGTCATCGGCGAGAACGGCCTGGAGCCCTTCACCCTGGCGATCCTCGTCTCCGGCCTCGCCGTCAGCACGTTCCTGGTCAGCGGCTTCGGCACCACCGTCTACCTCTCCGAGGAGATCGTCGACCCGCGTCGCAACGTCGCCCGCGTGGTCTTCTGGACCCTCGGCCTGGGCGGCCTGGTCATTCTCGTCCCCACCATCACCACCGTCCTGGCGGTCGACGACCTCAGCGACCTCGCCTCCGGCAACTTCTCCCAGTGGGTCGCGGCCTGGGGCGGCGAGCGTGTCGCCGTCGCGGTGAACGTCGCCATCGCCATCGCGATCCTCAACGCCGTCATCGTGATGGTGCTGCAGAACGCCCGCGTCGTCTACGCCTCCGCGCGGGACCGCTCCTGGCCCACGCCGGTCAACGCCGTGCTCACCAAGCTGCACCGCCGCTACGCCACCCCGTGGCTGGCCACCCTCGTCATCGGTGTCCCCGGTGCGATCCTCGCCGGTGCCGTCGAGATCGAGGCGCTGCTCGGCGTGACCTCGGTGGTCATCTCCACGATGTACGTCGTCGTCGCCATCGCCGCGCTCCGCGCCCGTCGTCAGGCGCCCGCCGAGGGCTGGCGGATGCCGCTGTGGCCGCTGCCACCGCTGGTCGTGATCGGCGCGATCGGCTACGCGCTCGCCGGGTCCGCCCGGACGGACATCCTGATCACGGCCGGGATCGTGGTCGCCGCCCTCGCCTACTACTACGTCTACCTCGCCCGCCGGCCAGGCGAGCGGTTCCTCGTCGTCGACCCGACCGAGGACTGAGACCTCCAACGAACCAGAGAATCGAACGAGAGAGAAGAACGCCATGGCTCGCTACGGAACCCAGTTCGGCCCCGACATCACCTTCTTGGGTGTCGACCGGTGTGACTGGGCCGACCCCGCGACGTACGAGGGTGCCGATGTGGTCATCCTCGGCGCCCCCTTCGACGGAGGTACGTCGCACCGGTCGGGCACCCGGTTCGGCCCGCAGTTCATCCGGCAGACGTGCTACCTGGCTCACGACGGCTCACGGCCCTCGCTGGCGATGCGGGTCGACGCGCTGCAGGACATCCGCGTGCTGGACGCGGGTGACGTGGAGATGTTCTCCGGCGACGCCGAACGCTCGGTGCGCGACCTGCAGGAGGCCGTCCACGCCGTGACGAGCAACGGCGCCATCCCGCTGGTGCTGGGCGGCGACCACACGATCGCCTGGCCCGACGCCGCCGGCGTCGCCCAGCACATCGGTCAGGGACGCGTCTCGATGATCCACTTCGACGCACACGCCGACACCGGGGACATCGAGTTCGGCTCGCTGATCGGCCACGGCCAGCCGATGCGCCGGCTCATCGAGTCCGGGGCGCTGCGCGGCGACCGGTTCCTGCAGATGGGCCTGCGCGGCTACTGGCCCGAGCCCGAGACGCTGGACTGGATGGCCGAGCAGGGTATGCGGTCCTACGAGATGACCGAGATCGTGCACCGCGGCCTGGAGGAGTGCCTCACCGAGGCCTTCACCATCGCCACCGACGAGTGCGACGGCGTCTTCCTCTCGGTCGACATCGACGTCTGCGACCCCGGCCACGCCCCTGGCACCGGCACCCCGGAGCCGGGCGGCCTGACCGCCCGCCAGTTGCTCGACGCGGTCCGCCGGATCGCCTACGAGCTCCCCGTGGTCGGGATCGACGTGGTCGAGGTGTCCCCGCCCTACGACCACGCCGACATCACCTCGTTCCTCGCCAACCGGGTCGTCCTCGAGGCGCTCTCGGGCATCGCCCGCCGCAAGCGCGACCAGGCCGACGGGACCCGCTGGGACCCGAGCCTCCCGCTGCTCGCCCAGCGCCCGGACCGGCGCCCCACCGATACACAGGAGAACTGACATGACCACCCATGACGTGATCGTGGTCGGCGCCGGCGTGACCGGCCTGACCGCGGCCTGGCGGCTCGCGCAGGCGGGCCAGGACGTGCTCGTCCTGGAGGCGCGTGACCGCGTCGGCGGCCGGCTGCGCACCGAGGCGCACGGCGCGCCCGGCGCCGAGGCCGACTTCGAGATCGGCGGCCAGTGGGTCT